>DASQRI010000227.1:0-3817 GCA_035642975.1 Mycobacterium sp. | reverse complement strand
TGGCCCGCCAGTGTCCTGAGTCGTTAATTCCAGAGCATCGCCTGTGCAGCGATGAGTTTGCGTTGAAATCGACGCTGGCGCGAAGAAGTGCAAGTGAAGTGCACGCTGACGTGGATCCCGCCGCGCGGAACACCGAGTTGGTGCCCACTCGTTCGCCTGGCAAAGTGTCGATGAATTAATGACTCAGGCACTAGGCCTCGCCCGTAGACTTCGGGTCTGTGGTCGTCAGCCAGGTTGATCTGCAACATTTGCGGCGCTGTGTCGAGCTTGCCCGCACTGCACTCGACAACGGGCACGGCCCATTCGGCGCGATCCTGGTTGGCGCCGATGGGCAGACCCGCTATGAGGACCACAACCGCGTCACCGACGACGACCAGACATTGCATGCAGAGTTGGGCGTCGTCCGGTGGGCGGTTGCGAATCTGGCTCCGGTGCATCGTATTCGAGCGACCGTGTACACGTCGTGCGAGCAGTGTCCGATGTGCGCGGCCGCGCACGCCTGGGCCGGCCTGGGGCGCATCGTGTACGCCACGTCCTGCGCCCAGCTGACCGAATGGTTGACCGAGTGGCGCGCGCCGACGCCGCCGGTGGCGATGCTGCCGATTAGTACAGTGGCGCCCCGCGCGGTGGTCGACGGACCGGCAGCCGAACTCGAGGAGGAGATGAAATCTCTCTACGCAGCCAGGTATCGGCGGTGACGGCGCCCGCCTGGGTTCAGCATGTGATCTGGTGGCATGTCTATCCCCTGGGTTTTGTCGGTGCCTTTCCGGCGGCTACGCCCCCGGGTCCGGATGAGCATCGGCTGCGGCGGATTTCCGAATGGTTCGACCACGCCATTGCGCTCGGTACGTCGGGGATCGCGCTGGGGCCGATTTTCGCTTCGCGCACACACGGTTACGACACCACCGACCATTACCGGATCGATCCTCGGATCGGCGACGACGACGATTTCGACTTCCTGGTCGCTGAGGCACACCGGCGTGGGTTGCGGGTGCTACTCGACGGGGTGTTCAACCACGTCGGCGTCGACTTCCCGCGCTATCGTCAGGCGGCGCACGACGAGGCAGCGGCACGCTGGTTTCGGGGGCGGCCGGGCCATTTTCACACGTTCGAAGGACATGATGGTCTGCTCACGCTGAACCACGAGAACCGCGAGGTCGTCGACTACACCGCCGACGTCATGGCGCACTGGTTGCAGCGCGGCGCTGACGGCTGGCGTCTGGACGCTGCTTACGCCGTGCCGCAACAGTTCTGGGCTGCGGTACTGCCAAGGGTTCGCGAGCTTGCGCCGGATGCGTGGTTCGTGGGCGAGTTGATCCACGGCGACTACGCCGCGGTGGTCCGCGAGACCGGCTTCGACTCGGCCACCCAGTACGAGCTGTGGAAGGCCATCTGGAGCGGCCTCAACGACGGCAACTTCTACGAGCTGGACTGGGCCTTGCAGCGCCACAGCGCGTTTGTGAAAAGCTTTGCCCCGCTGACCTTCATCGGCAACCACGACGTCACCCGCATCGCCAGCCAACTCGAGCGTCCCGAACACCTCGCGCACGCCCTGGTCATCCTGATGACCGTGGGTGGCGTCCCGAGCATCTACGCCGGCGACGAGTTCGGCTACCAGGGAGTCAAGGAGGAGCGGTTTGGTGGTGACGACGCGGTGCGCCCCGAATTCAGCTCTCCCCCATTGCCACTGGATTCTCGTGGTGCCGGAGTGTGGTCGCTGCACCAGTACCTGGTCGGGCTGCGCCGACGGCACCCCTGGCTGCATGCCGCGGCGACGTCGGCGCTGCGGCTGGATAACCGGAAATACGTCTACGAAACCCGACATGGTGACGACGCGCTGATCGTCGCGCTCAACATCGACGACACCCCGCTGCGGGTAGTGCTCACCGAACTGGATCTGGGTCGGGCCGAGGTGATCGCCGGAAGCGGGGCGCCCCCGCAGGAAGTCGTCGACGGGGTGTCCGTCGAGCCACACGGCTGGCGCATTCTTCGACCCGCCTAGGTCAGCCGCGCCAGCGTCAGTGCGTCCTCCTCGCCGTCGTAATACCGCGCGAGCAGCTTGACGAAATCGGCGTTGTCCTCCGTCGCCCGGGCAAACAAGGTCATCGACGAACGCACTTTCAGGTCGTCGGGAGAGCCGAAGATCTCGCCGATCGAGCGGCCCTGCACCGCGTTGACCAGCTGCGTGCATTCGCGCAACCGCGGACCGAGCACCTCGTGCCGAAGGTAGGCCCGAGCCTCGTCGATCGACGAGATCGCGTAGTGAGCCGCGGTGGAGCTGCTGCCCAGGCCGGCGATCTGCGGGAAGACAAACCAAATCCAGTGGCTGCGCTTGCGGCCGGCCCGTAACTCGTCGAGGACGCTGGGGTAAACCCGAGCCTGCGCATCAACGAAACGTTGCAGATCGAACGGGTCGCTCGCGGATTCCATATGACCTACGGTGGCACAGTGGTCAAACGGCGGATGCCGAAGGTGCGTGACCTTGCGCCGCTGATCCGATTCCGCAAGCCGCGGCTCGACCGCGTTCAGCGACGACTCGACAACGCGCAGACCATCCACGATCTGCGGCGCATCGCCAAGCGGCGAACACCGAGAGCGGCTTTCGACTACACCGACGGCGCGGCCGAGGACGAGATCTCGCTGGAACGTGCCCGACAAGCCTTTCGTGACATCGAGTTTCACCCCACCATCCTGCGTGATGTCAGCAGCGTCCGAACCGGCTGGGACGTCTTGGGACACCAGGTGGCGCTGCCGTTCGCGATAGCGCCGACGGGCTTTACCCGGTTGATGCACACCGACGGCGAGATCGCCGGCGCCCGGGTCGCCGCGTCGGCCGGTATCCCGTTTTCGCTGTCCACGCTCGGAACCGCCTCAATCGAAGATGTAGCGGCCGCTGCTCCGAAGGGCCGCAAATGGTTTCAGTTGTACATGTGGCGTGATCGGGACCGGTCAATGGCGCTGGTGCGGCGAGCCGCCGAGGCCGGGTTCGACACCCTGCTGGCCACCGTAGATGTCCCGGTCGCCGGCGCACGACTGCGCGACGTCCGCAATGGGATGTCGATTCCGCCGGCGTTGACGCTGCGCACCGCGCTCGATGCGGCGCTCCGGCCGCACTGGTGGTTTGACCTGTTGACGACCGAGCCGCTGTCCTTCGCGTCGCTGGATCGTTGGTCGGGCACCGTCGGCGAGTATCTGGACACGATGTTTGACCCCAGCCTCACTTTCGACGATCTGGCGTGGATCAAGTCGCAGTGGCCGGGCAAGCTCGTCGTCAAGGGCATCCAGACCCTCGACGACGCGCGGGCCGTGGTCGATCTCGGGGTGGACGGCATCGTGTTGTCGAATCACGGTGGGCGCCAACTCGACCGGGCGCCGGTGCCGTTTCATCTACTGCCCGTCGTCGCGCGCGACCTCGGACACCACACCGAGATCCTGATGGATACCGGCATCATGTCGGGCGCCGATATCGTCGCGGCCATCGCCCTGGGGGCGCGCTGCACGCTGGTGGGCCGGGCCTACCTTTACGGCCTGATGGCCGGCGGTCAGGCCGGCGTTCATCGTGCCGTCGACATCCTGTCCGGCCAGCTGAGCCGGACCATGCGGCTGCTCGGTGTCGCCTGCCTCGAGGAGCTGTCACCCAAGCACGTCACGCAGCTGCGATCGTTGGTTTGAGATGGTGTCGGGCCCTGGTGGCATAATCGAATGTATGTTCGATAAGGGGTTGGGTCGGGTGTCGTCGCCGGAGTCGGTTGCGCGGTTGGATGATCTGTTGGAGCGTCGTCATCCGTCGGTGACGGCGGTCTCGGCGGGCCTGGTG
>DASQRI010000226.1:0-4395 GCA_035642975.1 Mycobacterium sp. | reverse complement strand
AGGAGGATTCTCAATGACTTTGTCAAGCCGCCGCGTCGGTAGGCGTCGGCTGGTAGACGGCGTGGTCGCGCAGCATCGCCCACAGGACATTGAGGCGTCGGCGGGCGAGGGCCAGGACGGCCTGAGTGTGGGCTTTCCCTTCGGATCGCTTGCGGTTGTAGTAGGTGCGGGAGGCGGCATCGCTGCGGATGCTGAGCAGGGCGGACAGGTAGCAGGCGCGCAGCAGGCGTCGGTCGTAGCGGCGGGGGCGTTTGAGGTTACCGTTGATCCGGCCGGAATCCCGGGGCACCGGGGCCAGGCCGGAGACGCCGGCGAGACGGTCGACGCTGTCGAAGGCGCTCATGTCGCCGCCGGTGGCGGCCAGGAATTCGGCGCCCAGGATGACACCGAATCCGGGCATGCTCAAGATGATCTCGGCGTGGCGGTGGCGGTGAAATCGGGCCTCGATCATCGTCTCTGTGTCGCCGATTTCGGTGTCGAGGGTCATCACCTCCTTGGCCAAGCGGGCCACCATGGCGGCGGCGACTTGTTGTCCAGGCACGGTGGTGTGTTGGGCGTTGGCGGCCTCGATCGCTGCGGCCGCCACGGCATCGGCGTTGCGGGCCTTGCGTTTACGCAGCCAGGCCGCCAGGCGGGTGGCACCGATGCGGCGCAGCCCGTCGGGGGTTTGGTAGCCGGTCAACAGGATCAGCGGGGCCTTGCTGGTGCTGTAATCGAACGCTCGCTCCAAGGCGGGGAAATACTCCAGCAGCCCGGCGCGCAGCCGGTTGATCGCCCGGGTGCGATCGGCAACGAGGTCGGTGCGCCGGCTGGTGAGAATGCGCAGCTCCACGGCGATGTCATCTCCGGGGCGCAGTGGCTGCAGGTCGCGGCGCATGCGGGCCTGGTCGGCGATGATTGCGGCGTCCTTGGCGTCGGTTTTACCGTCACCGCGATAGCTGCCCGAGGCGTGGTGGACGGTGCGGCCCGGTATGTAGAGCAGCGGCTGTTCGGCGGCGACGAGCAGCGCGATCAACAGCGCAGCACCGCCATGGTTCAGGTCGATCGCCCAGGTGACCTCCCCGCCGCCAGCCAGCGTGATTACCCCGTCGATCAACTCGCGCAGCGCCGCCTCGTCGTTAGCGACTCGTTGCGACAGCAATCTCTGCCCGTCGGCATCGATGACCACACAGTGGTGATCAGCCTTTCCCGCATCGACGCCAGCCCACAGTTGTTGTCCCACAACCACCTCCGTCATGATCGTTGTAGTTCCTATCTGCCCAGCAGACGACCACGCCGTCGTGTCCTTACACAGCGATCAAATCGCATCTCTCAATTAGCGGTCGAGTCGTCGCGGAACGGCGGGCGGCCAATCCTCCTCGGCCATCAACAGCTGAACGATGAAAGCCATACCCGCCGTTCCTGGGTGACTCGAAGCCTACGGCTAGCGGCAACGAACACCCTGCAAGAAAGGTAAGGATCGATGAAATCGCTCTTCGCCATTCTTGGCGTATCGCTGGGACTCATGCTTGCCGTGCCGGCGCACGCCGAACCTGGCATCGACGAGCCGGCCAGCGACGAGAACAACGGCTCTTTCCTCGCTGACCTGAAGAAGGTGGGAATCGGCTTTTCCGATCCGGGTCAGGCCGTCAGCGCCGGCCAGGCAGTGTGCGGGGCACTCCACAACGGCATGGGCGGCCTGCACCTGATCCAGCACCTGCAGGAGAGCAACCCGGCCCTCACCGAAAGCGGCGCCGCTCAATTCGCGACGATCTCGGCGAAGGCGTACTGCCCGAAGCAACTCGAGGAAGAACACGAGCCTGGCCATAAGTACCTGCCCGGCAACGCCCCAGGTAAAGGCACCGGAGACGGTGAGACGACCGTGATGAAGGGCGCTGGCGGAGGCGGCGGCGGCGGATAACGCTTCTCAGGCCTGCCATCTCGTTGTCGCCGCCGAAGTCGGCAAGCAACTGCCGGCCCTGCGCCCCGGCCAGTCGTTCGGCGAAAGGATCGGTGAACAATCCGTCGGCGCGTACGGATTCCTCGGCGCGCATCGCGGCGACGATCAATCCGGTGGCCGCTATCGCGTGTTTAGTGCTGTCCATCGCCCGATCATGAACACACCGCGGAGCGCGGTCTTGTAAATTTTTGCCGCACGACCGGGACGTGGCTGGGCAACACAATCCGCTGTTCGGTGTACTGCGTCGGCGTCATCCCGGTGAACGACTGGAATTCCCGGACGAAGTGGGCCTGGTCGAAATAGCCGACATCGGCCGCGATGCGAGCGCCACCCAGTGAGCCTGCGCTGAGTAGCCGCAGCGCCGCCTGCAGTCGGCGGATGCGCGCGTACGCCTTGGGCGACAAGCCGACTTCGGCGCGAAACAGAGCGATCAGCCGTTTGGTGGACACGCCCACCAGGTCGCGGATGTCAGCCATCCGGATAGACGGGTCGTCTTCGATCGCCGCCATCGCCGCGGCAACGCCCGGGTGCCGATACACCGACGACCACGGTCGCGACAGCAGAAATTTCTCCACGATGCTGAATCGAGCCTCCGTCGAGGACGCTTCGATCAACCGCTCGTGCAGCTCGAGCCCGTCGCGGCCCCAGACCTCGTCGAGGCCCACCTAGCTATTCTCCAAGTCGCTCAACGGGATTCCGAAGAACGGAAACGCGCCGCCGGGAGCGCTCGGCTGCGATACCCGACCGTGCCGTGCCAATGCCCGATGATCTCGGTGTAGGCGGTCAGCCGGGACGCCGGCCGGTGAATGCGAGGAGCGTCCTGAATCGCATCCCACTCCCCCGACGGGTCCAGTGCCATCCCGCCGACGATAGTGCAGCGCGAGTGGCCTCAGCGATTGCGACCGCCCCGCTGGACGAACCAGATGGTCAACGCGACGGAGGCGAGCACGACGATGGCGAGCAGGATGCCGGATGTCATCGCACTAACCTATCCGCCCCAGCACTCAACAAACCGGAGGACTCCACTCGGCCCCGCCCAGACGCGGGGCCGCTTGCCAGCACGCGTCGCCATTTACTAGGATGTCCTAGTAAACCCACCTGTTCTTCTCTAGGTCCGAGGACACCCATGACCACACAGATTCCGCATTTCATCGACGGACGCCGCAGCAACCTCTCATCGACCCGGACCGCAGACGTGTTCAACCCGAGCACGGGCGAGGTGCAGGCACAGGTCCTGCTGGCGTCAGCCGCCGACGTCGACACCGCCGTCACCTCCGCCAAGGAGGCGCAGAAAAAGTGGGCGGCGTTCAACCCGCAACGCCGTGCCCGGGTGATGATGAAGTTCATCGAACTCGTCAACGCCAACGTCGAGGAGCTCGCCGAGCTGCTCAGTGTGGAACACGGGAAGACCGTCGCCGACTCCAAGGGCGACATCCAACGGGGTATCGAAGTCATCGAGTTCACGATCGGCATCCCGCATCTGCTCAAGGGTGAGTTCACCGAGGGCGCCGGCACGGGTATCGACGTCTACTCCATCCGCCAGCCGCTCGGCGTGGTCGCGGGCATCACCCCGTTCAACTTCCCGGCGATGATCCCGCTGTGGAAGGCCGGTCCCGCGCTGGCATGCGGAAATGCTTTCATTCTCAAGCCTTCTGAGCGCGATCCGTCGGTGCCGGTGCGACTGGCCGAGCTGTTCCTGGAGGCCGGCCTGCCCCCGGGCGTGTTCCAGGTCGTCCACGGCGACAAGGAAGCCGTGGACGCGATCCTGACCCACCCTGACATCCAGGCCGTCGGTTTCGTCGGCAGCTCCGATATCGCGCAATACATCTACGCCACCGCGGCCGCCAACGGCAAGCGATCGCAGTGCTTCGGCGGTGCGAAGAACCACATGGTCGTCCTGCCCGACGCCGACCTGGACCAGGCCGTCGACGCGCTGATCGGCGCCGGATACGGCAGCGCCGGGGAGCGCTGCATGGCGATCAGCGTCGCGGTGCCCGTCGGCGAGGAGACGGCAAATCGATTGCGCAACAGGCTCGTTGAGCGCATCAACCAGTTGCGCGTCGGGCACAGCCTAGACCCCAAGGCCGACTACGGACCGCTGGTCACCGAGGCCGCGCTCAAGCGGGTGCGCGACTACATCGGCCAGGGCGTCGAGGCGGGCGCCGATTTGGTCGTCGACGGCCGCGAGCGGACCACCGACGAGCTGACCTTCGATAACACCAGCCTGGAGAACGGGTTTTTCATCGGGCCCACATTATTCGACCACGTCACCGCCGACATGTCGATCTACACCGACGAGATCTTCGGCCCAGTGCTGTGCATCGTGCGCGCCCACGACTACGAAGAGGCGCTGCGACTACCCACCGAACACGAATACGGCAACGGCGTGGCGGTGTTCACCCGCGACGGCGACGCCGCCCGCGACTTCGTGTCCCGCGTGCAGGTGGGCATGGTCG
>DASQRI010000225.1:0-6060 GCA_035642975.1 Mycobacterium sp. | reverse complement strand
ACCACCGCGGCCGGGGCCGGTTCTCACCCGGCGGCACGTTTTATTCGGCACCGCCATGGCGGGTGCGCTCGCCGCCACCGGATCAGTGCTTGCTTGCACCGCATCCGGTGCGCCAAGAACACCGGTCGGAACGTTCGAGGTCAACCACACCGACGACGAGTGGCGGCACCTTCTGACTCCAGAGCAATATGCCGTGCTCCGGACCGCGTCCACCGAGGCGCCCTACAGCAGTCCGCTCGACGATGAGCACCGGTCCGGCACCTTCGGATGTGCGGGCTGCGGCCAGGACCTGTTCTCGTCAACGACCAAGTTCGACAGCGGCACCGGCTGGCCGAGCTTCTACAGGTCCCTCAACAACGCGGTTATCGAGCGGCAGGACGACAGCGCGGGGATGTCGCGCACCGAGGTGCTGTGCAGCCGCTGCGGCGGGCACCTCGGCCACGTCTTCGACGATGGCCCCCAACCGACTGGCCTGCGCTATTGCATGAACGGCGTCGCGATGGGCTTCCGGCCGGCATAGCGGCGCACGGCTCAGTCGGCGACGGTCAGCTGTTCGTTGCTGTCCCGGGCTGCCCGCCTGCGCTTCAGGTATGCCCGGCCGGAGGCGATGAACGCCGGCAGCATCGAGACGAACAGGATCGCCAAGACGATCTTTTCCAGGTTCTGGTGGATGAACGGAATGTTGCCCAAGAAGTAGCCGGCGACCGTCACACCCCCACCCCAGAGGATGCCGCCGACGATGTCGAACGCCAGGTACACCGGGTAGCGCATGTACGAGACCCCGGCGACCACCGGGGTGAAGGTCCGCACGAACGGCATGAACCGGGCCAGGATGATCGCCGCGGGTCCGTATTTCTCGAAGAACGCGTGCGACTCGGTCACGTGGTGCTGCTTGAAGAACCGCGAGTCTTCCTTCTTGAACAGTGCGGGCCCGATCCGGCGCCCGATGAAGTAGCCGGTCTGGTCGCCGAGGACCGCGGTCAACGCCACGGCCGGTGCCAGCACCCAGATGTCGAGGGTGCCGTGGGCCGCCAGCAGCCCACCGGTGAACAGCAGCGACTCACCGGGCAGCAGGGGAAACAGCAGACCCGTCTCGACGAAGACGATGGCCAGGATCGTCGGCAACACCGCCGACGCGAACAGTCCCTGGGGACCGATCCAGTACATCGGGTCGAGGATGTTGGGCATGGCCACGATGGCGGTGCTCACGGTGTTTAAGATACCGGCGCGGCTGGCCGGCCTTCACCGGGCGCGGCCCGCCCGGGCTGCGGTTGCCCCGACCCTGTTGCGATACTGATGGTCAAACCTGGCCGCCGGGCCGGCGTCCGCGGGCTTTGCGCAACACCTGCTCAGGAGGAAACTCAATGCCGATCGCTACGCCAGAGGTCTACGCCGAAATGCTGCAGCGGGCCAAGGACGGTTCGTACGCCTTCCCGGCGATCAACTGTACGTCCTCGGAAACCGTCAACGCCGCCCTCAAAGGCTTCGCCGACGCGGGTAGTGACGGCATCATCCAGTTCTCCACCGGTGGAGCGGAGTTCATCTCCGGCCTCGGGGTAAAGGACATGGTCGCGGGCGCCGTCGCGCTGGCGAAATTCACCCGCAGCATCGCGGCCAAATATCCGATCAACGTCGCGCTGCACACCGACCACTGCCCAAAGGACAAGCTGGATACCTATGTGCGCCCGCTGCTCGCGATCTCGGCCGAGCGGGTGGCCGCCGGCAAGAATCCGCTGTTCCAGTCGCACATGTGGGACGGCTCGGCGGTGCCGATCGACGAGAACCTCGCCATCGCCAAGGAGCTGCTCAAGGCGGCCGCGGCCGCCAAGATCGTCCTCGAGGTCGAGATCGGCGTGGTGGGCGGCGAGGAGGACGGCGTCGAGGGCGCCATCGACGACAAGCTGTACACCACCCCCGAGGACTTCGAGAAAACCATCGACGCGCTGGGTCACGGCGAGCACGGTCACTATCTGCTGGCCGCGACATTCGGCAACGTCCACGGCGTCTACAAGCCCGGCAACGTCAAGCTGCGTCCCGACATCCTCGACCAAGGGCAGAAAGTGGCGTCGGCCAAACTCGGCCTGCCCGACGGCTCCAAACCATTCGACTTCGTGTTCCACGGTGGGTCGGGCTCGGAGAAGTCGGAAATCGAGGAAGCGCTGCGCTACGGCGTAGTGAAGATGAACGTCGACACCGACGCCCAGTACGCCTTCACCCGACCCATCGCCGGTCACATGTTCACCAACTACGACGGCGTGCTCAAGGTCGACGGCGAGGTGGGCAACAAGAAGGTCTACGACCCGCGCAGCTACCTGAAGAAGGCCGAGGCGTCGATGACCGAGCGGGTTATCCAGGCCTGCAACGACTTGCACTGCGACGGCAAGTCGGTGTCGTCAAGCTGAAAAGGGTTCAGCCTGAGCTGGACTCGCAGATCTTCCACCGATCGTCGCGGTACTGCAGGTCGAAGCTGCGGGTCGAGCGGATCTGCGGCGCGTAAGCCATGAATGCGGTGACATTGGCCTCAGCATGGTTTCCGTTGACGACCACCTGGTCGATGTTGGCGACGACCGGATACTGCTTGGCCGCCGCGACCCGATGGTAGGTGTCGTTCCATTCGCGCTGGTCGTAGTTGACGTAGTCGTCGCGCATGTTCCCGCAGGTGAGGCTGCGCAGCGTGGTCAGGTCGCCGGTTTGGACCGCGGCGTCGAAGTTCTGGATGGTGCTACGGACCTGGTCTTCCTGTGAGGCCTTCGGCTTTCTGTCGTTGCGGGTCAGCAGCACGGTGCCCAGCACCGCGATAGCGGCCAACGCCAGGATGATCAGGATCAGTGCCAGCACCCAGCCCCAGCTGCGTTGACTCGACGGGCGTAGCCGGGCGCCCAGTCGAGGCGGAATCAGCTGCGGCAGCGCGGTTCTCGGCCGGGTGTCGTTCGGTCCGAGCGGCCGGCCCTTCTCGAAGACCTCGGTGGCGGGCTCGTTGGCGGCGTTGATAACCGCGGTCTCCTTGGCGTCGAACCCCGGGGCGGTGTAGCGACGTTCACCGCGTAGATGCTCAAATCTGGGCGCCTGTTTTTGCTCGCGCTGAGACGGGGCGATCACCTCGGTAGCCGGCTCGGCCGCGCCTGGGGCCGCGCGATGGTTCTCGGTCACCGCTTCATCGGCGCCGAGGGTCGCTTCCACGGCGGTGTCAGCGTCGGATTCCACCGGGCCCTTGGCGGCACCTTGATCGGCGGCGTCTGGATTGAAGCCCGCCGCATTCGACGTGTGGTCGTGGTCAGGCCCTGATGGATTGGGCATAGGCGCTGCTGTCCTCTTCGGTATCGAAATACGTATTGGAGCTTAGCGACCCGACGCCGGGTTTGGTGTGGCGGCGTCAGCGTCGCACGGCACAATAGCGGCATGACGCCAATGCATGATCTGCTGGGACCGGAACCGATCTTGTTGCCCAGCGACGCCGACGCCGAGGCTCAATTGGCAGCTCAGGGGAACCCGGCCGTCGTCGCTGCGGCGCACCCCGCGGCGTCGGTTGCCTGGGCGGCGTTGGCCGAAGATGCCCTGGCCGACGACAAGGCGATCACCGCCTACGCCTATGCCCGTACCGGCTACCACCGCGGCCTGGACAAGTTGCGCCGCAATGGCTGGAAGGGTTTTGGGCCAGTGCCGTATTCGCATGAGCCCAATCGGGGTTTCCTGCGGTGTGTTGCCGCGCTGGCGCGGGCGGCCGACGCCATCGGCGAGACCGACGAGCAAACCCGATGCCTGGATCTGCTCGACGATTGCGACCCGGCTGCCCGAGCCGCACTGGGCCTGAGCTGAATCGGCTTTAGGAGCCGACCGAGCAGCCGCCGGGCGGTTCGACCTGGATGGTCGCGTGACCCAAGCCGTGTGTGGCCAGGATCGCGCGCGCGTCGTCGAGTACCCGGGCCGCCTCGCCGTGGCTGGCCAGATGTGCGGTCACCATGTCCTTGCCGGGTACCAGCGTCCAGACGTGCAGGTCGTGCACGTCGGTAACGCCGTCAACGGCGCCTAGCGCTGAACGGAGCTCCTCGACGTCAATGTGGCTGGGCGACGATTCGGACAGGATGCGCAAAGCGCCGGCGGCCAGCGACAACGCGCGCGGCAGCACCCACATGGCGACGAGGACGGCGACCACCACGTCGGCGTAGGGCCAGTGCGTGGTGATCGTGACCACGCCGGCGATGAGCACACCGATGCTGCCGACGGTGTCGGCGATGACCTCCATGTAGGCGCCCTTGACGGCCAGGCTCTGCGTGGAATTCGAGCGCAGCAGCAGGGCCACCACGCCGTTGGTGGCCAACCCGGCCAGTGCCACGACGATCATCGGTACGCCTGGCACCTCGGGTGCTTGGCCGATCCGTCCGATCGCCTCGCGCAGGATGATGGTCGCCACCCCGATCAGCAGGACCGCGTTGGCCACGGCGGTGAACACCTCGGCGCGATGCCACCCGTAGGTGCGGCCCGGAGACGTGCTGCCGCGCTGGGCGAGGATCACGGCGCACAGCCCCATAAAGGTGGCCGCCACGTCGGTCAGGATGTGGCCGGCATCGGCCAGCAGCGCGATCGAGCCGATCAGCAATGCGGTGGTCAGTTCCACGACGAAGAATGCGCCCAGCAGCGCTGTAGCGAGAGCCAGTCTGGGCACGGGGGTGCCGGCGTTCGCGTGCTCGTGGCCGGCGCCCATGGCCAACAATATATGCAACCTCACGCATATATTGCAAGATCGGCGACGCCTGGGGTCAGAACCAGGCGCGCCAGAACTGGGTCAGATGCATGCCGGCATTCGCCCACATCGACGACACACCGGAGAGTTCGTAGAACCAGTCAACGACCCCGAAAAACCATTGGTTGACCCCCGGGGCGAAAAGCAGGAAAAACAAGAACAGGATGCCGTAGGGCTTGAACTGTTGCAGCGCGCGCTGGGTCTCCGGGCTCAGATGTGGTTCCAGCGCGTTGTAGCCGTCCAGGCCGGGGATCGGCAGCAGGTTGAGCAGTACCGCGGTGATCTGCAGGAATCCCAAGAAGGCCACTCCAGCCCACAGCACCGGGTGCATCGGGTCGAAGAACAGCCTGGCTGACCCCAGCAGCAGCACCGCCAGTAGCAGGTTGGCCACCGGCCCGGCCACGCTGATCAGGGTGCGCTGCGCGGCGGTCATGTACGACGTCCGTAGATAGACGGCGGCGCCGGGCAGGCCGATCCCGCCCAGCGCGGTGATCACGATCGGCAACACCAGCGACAGCACCGGATTGGTGTAACGCCGCGGGTCCAGATCCAGGTAGCCGCGAACCGCCAAGTCGCGATCGCCGAATCGCCAGGCCGTGACCGCGTGACCGAACTCGTGCAGGCACAGCGACACCACCCAGCCCGCGATCACCAGGATGAATACCGCGGCGTAGGCCAGCGTCCCCACGTCGGCGCCGTCGACGTAGGCCAGCACGCCGCCGAACACCGTCAGGGCGACGATGGCCAAAAAGATCGGGCTGGGCCGCACCGAACGGTGCGAGTCACGGGCGCTCACCCGACGAAACTACCGACGGTCTTTACCTGACGAGCAACCAACCCTCGATGTTCCGGTAGATCGTCGACCGTCGCGCCGGCCGCGGCGCAGCGACACCATCGCGGACCACGACCACGCCGGTGCTGCCCAGCTGCGCCGCTCGACCGGTCAGCCAGCGGCGCCGGCGGTTGCCTGACACGCGCGCCCGTAAGCCGGGCGCCGCTGCGGTCGGCTCGATCCGCACCTCGTCGACCTCGCCATCGAAGAGCACAGCGTCGTCGACGACGGCCTCACCGCGCAGCTGCCGCGCGTCGCCGGCTGGTCGCCAGTGGGCTGCTCCGACGATCGCCGACCCGGTCTCGTCGCGGATCAGCGGCACCCGCTGCGCCGATCCGTGCCGGGCCCGGCGGGCCGCCCGCCGGCCCGCCGGCACCCGGTAAGCCCGGGTGGCGGCGGTGCGCCGCCGCGGCACGTAGCCGATCTCGACGTCGAGGCGCTCGGCCCGCAGCAGCAGGGTCAGCACCGCGGCGAGGTCCGCGTCGGC
>DASQRI010000224.1:0-6121 GCA_035642975.1 Mycobacterium sp. | reverse complement strand
ACCGGCATCGCGCTTGCTCCACCGCCGCCGGATAGCGGACCGGTGCAGCCGGCGAACACCGGTATCACGTTGACCACGAGCGACATCGACGCCACCCACGCGGCGATGAAGGGACTGGGCGTCGACGTCGATGCGCAGGTGTCGCGGGTGGGCGAGCCGGTTCCACCGATGTTCTGGTTCCGCGACCCGACCGGGCACACCCTGATGGTCGTCGAGGCCTGATTACGGGCGACCGGTCACTGCACGAACGCGGCCGCCGACTGCAGATGCTTCACGGCATCGGCGACGATCGTCTGGATGAGCTCCGCGCACGACGGCAGGTCCTCGACGATGCCGGCCACCTGACCCGAGGCGAGCACGCCGGCGTCGGTATTGCCCTCGACCAGGCCTGCTTTCAGCAGCATCGGGGTGTTGGCGGCCATCACCACTTGCGACCAGCTGAGTTCCTTGCCGTGCCGCATTGCCAGGCCGTCGCGAATCATCGACGACCAGGTCATCTGCGACATCTTCTTGAACTTCGCCGCGTTTCGTATTGCTGCGGTGAAGCCTCTTGCCCGCGAACCGCTTTCCAGCTTCTCGACAAGCCCGGTGCGCAACACGCGATGCGGCATCCCGTCGACCCGGGTGGTGACCACGGTGCCGTCGAGCGCGGCCTGCAGATAGCGTTGCTTGACCGCGTCGGGCACGGTGGAATCCGACGTGAGCAAAAACCGGGTACCCATCGCCACTCCGGCGGCACCATACGACAACGCCGCCGCAAGACCGCGGCCGTCGAAGAAGCCGCCCGCCGCGATAACCGGGATGTTCACCGCATCGAGCACCGACGGCAACAGCAGCGTGGTGGCAATCGGCCCGGTGTGGCCGCCGCCCTCGCCGCCCTGGACGATCACCGCGTCGGCGCCCCAAGAGGCCACCTTGCGCGCGTGTTTGGCCAACCCGACCGAGGGAATCACCACCGCACCGGCCTCTTTGAGCTTGCCGATCAACTCTTGCTTGGGCGCCAGCGCGAACGACGCAACCTTGACGCCTTCGCGGATCATCAGATCCACCCGGTCGCCGGCGTCGCCGGCATCGGCGCGAATGTTGACGCCGAACGGCTTGTCAGTGGCCGCTTTGACCTTGCCGATCGCGGTGGCCAGCTCGTCGAGCGTCATGGTCGCCGACGCCAGGATGCCCAGTCCGCCCGCGTTGGCGGTCGCCGAGACCAGCCGGGCTCCCGCGACCCAACCCATTCCGGTCTGGACAACCGGGTGCTCGATACCGATCAGCTCGGTCAGCGCTGTGCACAGTCTCATGAACGTATCTCTCGGTCCCGCAGCGCTTTCGGATCGATGACCTCGCGGATCAGGCGTGCTTCATCGTCGGTCGGCAGCCGAGTCTGCGGCGCCTGGTCGAGGCCGTGCACGTCGAAGGAAGTGGCCGCGCGGACTTCCTCGGGCGATACGCCCGGGTGCAGCGACAGCGCTCGCATTGTGTGATCGGGGCCGCCGAAGTCGAACACACCGAGGTTGGACACGACCCGATACGTGTTGGCGAACCGAAACGCCGGGTTGTCGGCGTCCACCTTGTCCCAGCCGATACCGCAGACCACGTCGACGCCGTCGCAGAACACCCGCGTGGAATGGTTGCCGACCCAGTAGCTGGTCGCGTGGTTGATCGCGTTGCCGGGCGCGCCGCGCAGGCCGAACATCTGCCGGGTCGGGTGCTGCAACGGCCCGAACGCCGAGATGTTCTGATTGCCGTAGCGGTCAACCTGATTGGCGCCCATCACCACATGCCGTCGCCCCCATGCGAGTGTCTCGAACACCCGGCCGAACGGCATCCAGCCCTCAACGGGTCCGGTCTTGCCCAGTGCCGGGGTCTCCGCCAGCAGTTGCGCTTCGCCATCGGTCAGCAGGATGTCGGGGGAGAACGTCAAGCGCGCCAGCCGCGCACCGACCGAGGCCATATTGGTCATCGGGCTGACCATGATCTCGCCTGCGTCTCTGAACAACTCGGCGCAGGCGACCGCGCAAACTTCGGCGCGGGTGCTCGCGGTGTCAGTCACTTCGACGACTCCTCCGCGAATTTGCGCACGGCCGACTGGTATTCGGCTTCGCCGCCCGAGAGGTAGGTGTGCACGAACTTCTGCCAACTCTCGTCCGTCGACGCGGCCTCGGCGTAGTGGCGCTGGAATTTCTCATCTCTGCCGTAATCCGGTGCCGCGGTGGTGAAATGTGCACCGCCGGGCGCTTCTACCACGGCGTCGACCATCATCCGGTTTACCAGCAGCGCCTGCGGCGGTACCGCCTTGATGAGTTCGTCGGTTGGGACCACCCGCTCCACCGACAGGTAACGCTTCTCAGCGGCCATCAAGAACAGGTCGTCGAAGTAGGGGTCGATACCCGTGTATGCTGCATTACCTTGTGAGTCACCAAGATTGAGATGAACGAAAGCCGCGTCCAGACGAAGCGCCGGCATCGCGATCAGCTTTTCGTGTCCGCCGTCCGGCGCCGGGTAAGGGCTGGTAACCGTTTGCAACTCGCCCTCCCAAAAGTCTGGGACTGAGCTGCCCAGCCCGGCGCGGATCGGCAGGAACGGCAGCCGCTGCGCCGCCGCCTGCAATCCGCAACGCAGCATGCCCTCGTCCATTTCCCGGGCCTCGATAGCTCCGGTGGTGCGGACTTTGGCGAACCAGGGGTCGTAGAACGGCGGCGAGTCCAGTGAGACGAACCCGTAGTAGACCCGCTTGACTTTCCCCGCCGAACACAGCAGTCCCAGATCCGGACCGCCGTAGGTGACCACGGTCAAGTCCGTGACGTCGGTGCGCAGCAGGGCACGCACGAACGCCATCGGTTTGCGTCGTGATCCCCAGCCGCCGATGCCAATGGTCATTCCGCTGCGCAGGCCGACGACGGCCTCCTCGAGAGTGGTCCGCTTGTCGCTCACGCCTTCTCGCCTTTCGCCGTACCGGCGAAGGCATCGCGGTGCTCGTCGGAGACGCCGGCGAGATTGAGCTCGAAGGTAAAGCCTTGTTCCATGCGGTAACTGGAGTTGACCCGCTGCACGTCGATGAGGTTCAGCGCCTCCTTGGCCGCCCGGATGACCCGGGTGTCCTTGGCGGCGATATCGCGTGCGACCCGTAAAGCGGCCTCGTCCAACTCATCCCGTGGTACCACCTCGTGCACCGAACCGAAGTGGTGCAGGGTGGCGGCGTCGACGGTAGCGGCGGTGAAGAACAGCCGTCGCATCATGTGCTGCGGCACCAACCGGGACAGATGGGTGGCCGCGCCCAGGGCGCCGCGTTCGACCTCGGGCAGGCCGAACGTCGCGTCCTCGGAGGCCACAATCACGTCGGCGTTGCCCACCAGGCCGATGCCGCCGCCGACGCAGAAGCCGTTGACTGCGGCGATGACCGGCACCGCGCACTCGTAAACCGCCCGGAACGCGGCGAAGCAGCCGCGGTTGGCGTCGATCAGCGCGGTGAATCCCTCGGTCCGCTGCATCTCCTTGATGTCCACCCCGGCGTTGAAACCGCGGCCCTCAGCCCGCAGGATCACCGTGTGGGTGTCCGGGTTGGCACCGGCGGCGGTCAGCGTCTCGGCGAGTTCGAACCAGCCGCGCGACGGGATGGCGTTGACAGGGGGAAAGTCGACGGTGACCGTGACGATCCCCGGTTCGACGGTGCGTGACGTGATTGTCATCGAGATCCTCGACCACTTCCTTGGGGGACGATTACCTAAGCAAGCACTTGCTTGGTACGCTAGCACAGTGACCCACGCCGAAGGAGTCCCAGCAATCAGCTTCGGGCTCGCCGGCCGGGTCGCGCTGGTGACCGGCGGCGTTCGGGGGGTCGGCGCCGGCATCAGCTCAGTCTTTGCCGAGCAAGGTGCCACGGTGGTGACCTGCGCCAGGCGCGCGGTCGAGGGCCTGCCCTACGAGTTTCACTCCTGCGACGTCCGCGACGAGGAGGCCGTCAGGTCGTTGATCGACGCCATCGTCGACAAACACGGCAGGCTCGACGTCGTCGTCAACAACGCCGGGGGGTCGCCCTACGTACTGACCGCGGAGTCCAGCGCGAAATTCAACCGCAAGATCATCGAACTGAATCTGATTGGTGCGCTGTTGGTTTCGCAGTACGCCAACGAAAAGATGCAAAACCAGCCACCAGGCGGGTCGATCGTCAACATCTGCAGTCTCAGCGGCCGTCGGCCGTCCCCGGGTACCGGTGCATACGGGGCGGCCAAGGCCGGCCTGGAGAGCCTCACCCAAACGCTGGCGGTGGAGTGGGGACCCAAGGTGCGGGTGAACGCCTGCGTGGTGGGGATGGTCGAGACCGAACAGGCCGACCTGTTCTACGGCGACGCCAACTCGATCGCCGCGATCTCCAAGAACGTGCCGCTCGGCCGGCTGGCCACACCCGCCGATGTCGGTTGGGCCGCAGCGTTTTTGGCCTCGGACGCGGCGTCCTACATCAGCGGTGCATCGTTAGAGGTACACGGCGGTGGCGAGCCCCCGCACTATCTGGCCACCACGAACGCGAGCGCGGTCAAGTAGCGAAGATAAGAAGGATGGGCAAAAAATGGGGTTAGTCGACGGCCGGGTCGTCATCGTCACCGGAGCGGGCGGCGGTATCGGCCGTGCGCACGCTTTGGCGTTCGCCGCCGAGGGCGCGCGCGTCGTGGTCAACGACATCGGCGTCGGCCTCGACGGGTCACCGGCAAGCGGCGGAAGCGCGGCGCAGACCGTGGTCGACGAAATCACCGCCGCGGGAGGCGAAGCCGTCGCCAATGGCTCCAACATCGCCGATTGGGATCAAGCGGCAGGCCTGATCCAGACCGCCGTCGACGCTTTCGGTGGGCTGGACGTCCTGGTGAACAACGCCGGCATCGTGCGCGACCGGATGATGGCCAACACCAGCGAAGAGGAGTTCGACGCCGTCATCGCCGTGCACCTCAAGGGCCACTTCGCCGCCATGCGGCACGCAGCCTCGTACTGGCGCGGGTTGAGCAAAGAGGGCAAAACCGTTGACGCACGGATCATCAACACCAGTTCCGGTGCGGGGCTGCAGGGCAGCGTCGGTCAGGGCAACTACAGCGCGGCCAAAGCCGGCATCGCCGCGATGACCCTGGTTGCCGCCGCTGAAATGGGCCGCTACGGGGTCACGGTCAACGCCATCGCCCCGTCGGCTCGCACTCGGATGACCGAGACGGTGTTCGCCGAGATGATGTCCACCCAGGACGACGATTTCGACGCGATGGCACCGGAGAACATTTCACCGTTGGTGGTCTGGCTGGGCAGCACCGCATCACGTGACGTCACCGGCAAGGTGTTCGAGGTCGAAGGTGGCAAGATCAGCGTCGCCGAAGGCTGGGCACGCGGCCCCCAAATCGACAAAGGTGCGCGCTGGGACCCCGCCGAGTTGGGACCCGTCGTTGCCGATCTGTTGGCCAAATCGCGGCCGCCGGTTCCGGTTTACGGGGCCTAACTCACGGCCGACCCGGGCGCCGGCCGGCTGACGGATCCCGCGTTGAATTCCGTGGTCGGTAGACCCGAACTCGGGGGGCAATGATCCCACGATGACAGCGGTCGGCGGTGTGTACACCGCCATGTGGAACGCATATCTCAACGAAGAGCTGGAATATGTGTCGACGCCACCGTTGATAGATCTGAACGATCAAGTTTTCCGCAACTGGAATTTCAACCACGTCGACCCGACGGGGGCGGAAGAAGGCGGACCCAACAACCTTTACACCGCAGGCGATCTGGCCGCTTCCATGGCGCTGAACCCGTACCTGAAAGTGTTCCTGGCCAGTGACTACTACGACGCAGTCACCCCGTTCTTGCGGACTGACCTCGACATCGAGGACATGCCGCTGGCCGACCCGCGAATACGCGAAAACCTGGTCGCGAGGTACTGCAAATCGGGGCACATGGTCTACCTCGACAACGACTCACGAGCAGAGATGAAAAAGGATCTCGCCAACTTTTACGAGTCGGCGACCACGCACCCCGCGGGGGCAATGGCGGCCAGGCGACGATGCTGCGGCCGTCGTCCAATCGCGATACCACCGACGATTCAGCAAGACACCCTACTGACGCCGGCTCGTCATAGAGCAGCGAGCGTGCTTCCGGTCAGCGC
>DASQRI010000223.1:0-3368 GCA_035642975.1 Mycobacterium sp. | reverse complement strand
AGAGACTGGCGGCCACGACGACCGCGAGAGTCACCACGATCACCGCCAAGCTGGGCAGCGTCGGTATCTCCGGGACGTGAACGTGCTTGCCGCCGTTGATGAATGGCAGCTCGTTTTCGCGCAACGCGTGCAAGATCAGCTTGAACCCGATGAAAGACAAGATGACGCCCAGGCCTTTGGACAGATAGACGAGCCGCTGCAGTAAATCCGCCAGCATGAAGTAGAGCTGCCGCAGGCCCATCAACGCGAATACGTTGGCGGCCAACACCAAATAGGCTTCTCGGGTGAGCCCGTAAATCGCGGGGATGGAATCCAGGGCGAAGATCAGGTCGGCGACGCCGAGCGCGAGGATGACCAGCGACATCGGCGTCATCAACCGCTGCGACCCCACTTTGATGAAGAGCTTCAGACCGTGCCAAGAGTCGGTGACGTTGAAGTGCCGCCGAGCGAAACCCACGGCCGAGTTCTCCGGGTCTGCGGCGTGGGCGCCACCGCGTGCCAGGCGGATGGCGGTGTACACCAGAAATGCGCCGAAAAGGTAGAAGACCCACGAGAATCGCTGAATGGCCGCCGCGCCGAGCGCGATGAAGATACCGCGGAGAATCAGCGCGATCACGATCCCGACGAACAGCGCTTGTCGCTGAGCGTCCCTGGGCACGTTGAAGCTCGTCATGATGACGACGAAGATGAACAGATTGTCGATCGACAGGCTGTACTCGGTGAGCCATCCGGCGAAGAACTCCACGGCGAACTGCTGCCCATGGAAGTACCACGTCCACATTCCGAAGCACACCGCAAGCCCGACGTAGGCCGACAATGCGATCGCGCATCGGCGCATCGTCGGTTCCCCGGGCCGGCGCACCATGACCAGGACGTCCAATAGCAGGACGGCGGTCGTAGCGCCCAAGGTGACAAGCCATTCCAGCACGGATACACGCAACGAGAGACCTCCGGTCGTTGAAAACCAGAGGTCTCTTCCGCCATCGCGACCGCCGTCGCGACAGCCCGCGGCACGGTCGCCCGATGCTGGGTGACGTGATGACGACACCGCGGCGAAGGAATACTCCCCTCTGCGATCAGTCTGTCAGGTCAGACTCTCCGGAGCCCACAGCGGTGCCCAGACAAACCTGAGTATTTTCAAACCGTGGTGATGCCCGGGGTCCGCGCGGTGGCGTCACCGTGACCGAGGTCGGCGGCAGCGCGGGCATCGGCGCCTTCGCCGGCCCGATCGCCCGCAGCAGCATGGCCCGGGTGGGTGCGGCGACGGTGCTGACCGCCTTGTGCGGCTACGCGGTCGTCTACCTGGCGGCCCGCGATCTCGCGCCGGCCGGCTTTTCGGTCTTCGCGGTCTTTTGGGGGGCGTTCGGCCTGGTCACCGGCGCGGCCAACGGGCTGCTGCAGGAGACCACCCGGGAAGTCCGCGCCGCCGGTTACGCGGAGGTGGTCCCGGGCCGACGCACCCACCCGCTGCGGGTGGCAGCCATGGTCGGGATCGGCGCGGCAGTGTTGATCGCCGGCAGCTCACCACTGTGGAGCAGCCGGGTGTTCAGCGACGCCCACTGGCTTTCGGTGGGGCTGCTCAGCGTCGGTCTGGCCGGGTTCTGTCTGCACGCCACCTTGCTGGGCATGCTGGCCGGCACCAATCGCTGGACCCAGTACGGGGCGCTGATGGTCACCGACGCGGTCATCCGAGTGGCGGTCGCGGTGGCCACCGTCGTGATCGGCTGGGGCCTGGTGGGGTTCTTGTGGGCGACCGTCGCGGGTGCGGTGGCCTGGCTGATCATGATCCTGGCCTCGCCCACCACCCGGGCGGCGGCCCGGCTGTTGACGCCGGGCGGCACTGCGACGTTCCTGCGTGGGGCGGCCCATTCGATTACGGCGGCGGGCGCCAGCGCGATTCTGGTGATGGGCTTTCCGGTGCTGTTGAAAGTGACGTCCCCGCAGGTGACGTCAAATGGGCTCGGCGCGCAAGGCGGCGTGGTCATCCTGGCCGTGACCTTGACCCGCGCGCCGCTGCTGGTGCCGTTGACCGCGATGCAGGGCAATCTGATCGCGCACTTCGTCGACGAGCGAACCGACCGGCTGCGGGCCCTGATCTCACCCGCGGCGCTGGTCGCCGGGATCGGTCTGGTCGGCGTGCTGGGGGCCGGCCTGGTCGGCCCTTGGCTGCTGCGGGTGGCGTTCGGGCCCGACTACCACGCTGCCGGGGCGCTGCTGGCCTGGTTGACCGCGGCGGCGGTCGCGATCGCGATGCTGACGCTGACCGGCGCTGCCGCCGTCGCGGCTGCGCTGCATCGCGGTTACGCGCTGGGCTGGGTTTGCGCGACGGTGGCCTCGACACTCTTGCTGTTGTTGCCGCTGCCGCTGCAGACCCGCACCGTGGTCGCGTTGCTGTGCGGTCCGCTGGTGGGTATCGGGGTGCATCTGGCCGCGCTGGCACGCGGCTGATCAGCCTCAGTGGGCAGATCGGCGTGTACGTTGTGGGCTTAAATGCCCAGTGAAACGCGCGACGTCTGGATCGTCGTCCCAGCCTTCAACGAAGCCGGTGTCATCGGCGACGTCATCACCGATCTGCGCTCGGTCTTCAGCCACGTCGTCTGCGTGGACGACGGCAGCGACGACGGGACCGGCGACTTCGCCCGGCGGGCCGGGGCACATCTGGTGCGGCACCCGGTGAACCTGGGCCAGGGTGCCGCCATCCAGACCGGCGTCGAGTACGCCCGTCGGCAGCCCGGTGCGCAGGTCTTCGCCACCTTCGACGCCGACGGTCAGCACCGGGTCAAAGACCTCGTCACGATGATCGACCGACTGGGCGCCGGCGATGTCGACGTCGTCATCGGCACCCGGTTCGGCCCAGGCGTCAGCAGGCCGCCGCTGCTGAAACGTGTTGTTTTGCAGACTGCCACGAAGCTGAGCCCGCGCGGTCGAAGCCTCGGGTTGACCGATACCAACAACGGGCTGCGGGTGTTCAACAAGACCGTCGCCGACGCGCTGGACATCACCATGAGCGGGATGAGCCACGCGACCGAGTTCATCATGCTGATCGCCGAAAACCGTTGGCGAGTAGCCGAAGAACCGGTCGAAGTGCTCTACACCGAATACTCCCAGTCCAAGGGACAACCGCTACTCAACGGTGTCAACATCATTTTCGACGGATTCCTGCGAGGAAGGATGCAGCGGTGAACTGGATTCAGGGTCTGCTGATCACCTCGATCATCGCGCTGCTGGTTTATCTGCTGCGCTCCCGTCGCAGCGCCCAGTCTCGGGCCTGGGTCAAAGTGGGCTTCCTGGTGTTCGTGCTCGCCGGCGTGTACGCCGTGCTACGGCCCAACGACACCACGGTGGTGGCGCACTGGCTCGGCGTGGAC
>DASQRI010000222.1:0-13910 GCA_035642975.1 Mycobacterium sp. | reverse complement strand
GGCGAGAGCTGTTGCACAACAACAACTTAGACGGGACGTTGCAAGAGATCAAAAAGCTCCTCGATGACGCGGTGCTGGCCGAGCGCAAAGAACTGGCTCGCGCGCTGGACGACGACGCACGGTTCGGCGAGTTGCAACTGGCTGCGCTGTCGCCGTCGCCGGCCAAAGCCGTACAAGAGCTTTCCGACTACAACTGGCGCAGCAACGAGGCGCGGGAAAAATACGAGCAGATCAAGGATCTGCTCGGCCGAGAGATGCTCGATCAACGCTTCGCCGGCATGAAGCAGGCGTTGGAGGGAGCCACCGACGAGGACCGCCAGCGCGTCACCGAGATGCTGGACGACCTGAACCAGTTGCTGGACAAGCACGCCCGCGGCGAGGACACCCAGCAAGACTTCGACGATTTCATGAACAAGCACGGCGAGTTCTTTCCGGAGAACCCGCAGAATGTCGACGAGCTGCTGGATTCGCTGGCCAAGCGAGCCGCGGCAGCACAGCGGTTCCGCAACAGCTTGAGCCCGGACCAGCGCGCCGAGCTGGATGCGTTGGCGCAGCAGGCATTCGGGTCGCCGGCGTTGATGCAGGCATTGGATCGCCTCGACGGTCACTTGCAAGCGGCCCGGCCCGGCGAGGACTGGGAGGGGTCGGCGCAGTTCTCCGGCGACAATCCGCTGGGCATGGGTGAAGGTGCTCAGGCGCTGGCCGACATCGGCGAGCTGGAGCAACTCGCCGAGCAGCTGTCGCAGAGTTACCCGGGCGCGACGATGGACGACGTCGACCTCGACGCGCTGGCCCGCCAGCTCGGCGATCAGGCCGCCATCGACGCCCAGACCCTCGCCGAGCTCGAACGCGCGCTGGTCAACCAGGGCTTCCTGGACCGTAGCTCGGACGGCCAGTGGCGGTTGTCGCCGAAGGCGATGCGCCGCCTCGGCGAAACAGCGTTACGTGATGTGGCACAGCAGCTTTCCAGCCGTCACGGCGAGCGTGAGCTCCGGCGAGCCGGAGCCGCGGGTGACCTGACCGGCGCCACCCGACCCTGGCAGTTCGGCGACACCGAACCGTGGAACGTCACCCGGACGCTGACCAACGCGGTGCTCCGGCAGGCCGGAACCGTGACGGACAACCCGGGCTCGATTTCCATCACCGTCGACGACGTCGAAGTGTCCGAGACGGAGACCCGCACCCAAGCCGTGGTGGCGTTGCTGGTTGACACCTCGTTCTCGATGGTGATGGAGAACCGCTGGCTGCCGATGAAACGCACCGCGCTCGCGCTCGATCATCTCGTGCGCACCCGATTCCGTTCAGATGCATTGCAGATCATCGCTTTTGGCCGTTACGCGCGAACCATGACCAGCGCGGAACTGATGGGCTTGGAAGGCGTGTACGAGCAGGGCACCAACCTGCATCACGCGCTGGCACTGGCCGGCCGGCATTTGCGTCGGCACCCCAACGCGCAGCCCGTGCTCCTGGTGGTCACCGATGGTGAGCCGACGGCGCATCTCGAAGACACCGACGGCAACGGACGCTCGTCGGTATTTTTCGACTACCCGCCCCATCCGCGCACCATCGCCAACACCGTGCGCGGCTTCGACGACATGGCCCGGCTCGGCGCGCAGGTCACCATCTTCCGGCTGGGTAGCGACCCTGGGCTGGCCCGGTTCATCGATCAGGTTGCGCGCCGCGTCGAGGGTCGGGTCGTCGATCCCGATCTCGATGGGCTGGGCGCGGCCGTGGTCGGTGACTACCTGCGATCCCGCCGGCGGCGGTAGTTCACTCCCGCAGGCGCCTATTTGGGGCAGGTGTCGAACTCCTTGCGCAGCCGTTGCTGCAACGCGAGAGCATCCGGGGTCAGATACGTTCCCGGATGAAGTTCGACCTCAGAGTTCGGGATGTAGTTGCAGGCGCCAACGTCGACAGAACCACCGAAGTGCAGCGACATGTCGGGACGCTCGCCTTCCAACCGCCAACTCAAATCGAGCGCGTGGGCCGACCCGGCGCCGGTAATGGTGATCACGGAAACCAGGTCTTGGTAGGCGGCGTCGCGGTTGTGAAGACCCACGCCGAGATCAACGATCGTGCCGGGTAAACCCACGGTGATCGTCGAGACCGATACGGGCAGCGCCGTCATCTGTTGGCGCACTCGCTGCTGATCTCCGGCGGTGAACGGGAACGACACTGTCCACACCGGTGTGCTGGTATTCCCGGCCGGCAGCACATGCACATCGAAGTGTGCATCGTCGCCGAAAGCCGCTCGTAATGCGCTGAATACGTCGTCGGACGGGGTGCTGACCTGGTTCAGTTTGAGATCCGCGGTGGACTTGTTGCGGAAAATGCTTACATCGGCGGCGTCGACCACAGCCGTGAGCCGCCGCAGGCCGACAGCGTCGGCGGCGATGCTGGACGGGTCGAGATCGGCGCCACGCTTGACCAATACGGTCCGGCTGGATGTCACCGCGAACTCCGCAGTCTCGTCGAACGCCTTGAAGGCGTCGCCGCGCACCGTGTTGATACGCGCCACCACGTCCTCGATCTGCTTCTCGGGCGCGTCCGGCAGGTAGACGTAGATGTGGACGGTGGCGCCGTGTTCGCCGTCGTTGGTGTAACTCACCGTGGCGTTTTGGACGCCGGGCATTCCCGTGATCGCTTGTTGCACTTGATCGGCGGTGGCCTTGCGGTCGGGCGCGCCGCACGCGCTCACTACGAATGACATTGCTATGGCCGCCGCGGCGAGCAGAGCTGCTACGTAAACGCCAATCCTGCTGGGAGCCGGGATAACCGGCCGAGTCCTGGTCATCACATGGCCTGCAGCAAGGCAAGCGGGCTGAGCGCGCACGTCATGGATGGTAGTCCGGATTGGGAATCGGCAAACCGAACGGCCCGGGCCCGCTCGGGATCGTCGGCGGCGGCAGCACGGGTGGCGCGACGAGGTCATTGGGCAGCCCGGCCAGCACGGCGGCCATGTTGTAGCCGCTCATCCGAAGTAGACCGTTGCTCCCATCGCGCGCGTATTCTGAATGGCCCCAGGCGCGCTCGTGCAGATCGTGATCACCTGGGCCGATTCCGGTATTGACCGAGAGTTGGGTCACGCCCGGCACGTCTTGCGGGGCAGGGCCGAAGGCGCCGAATTCGGGGATGATGTCAGAGACATGGTCGTTGACACCGATCATGTAATAGGCGTGGCCCGGCTGAACCCCCAACTGCGACACGTTGGTCAGCTCGGTGCCCGGGGAACCGTAGAGCACAACGTCGCTCACCGGTGCGCCCTGCTGCAGCGCCAGGCTGGTGACCAGCGAGCCGTAGGAGTGTCCGAACGCGGTGATGTGCTGATCGGGAACATTGGTGGTGGCGGCCAGCCCCTTGTAGAAGTTGTTCAGTGGTCCCGCGGCGTCGTGCGCCAGATAGTCGTGCGTGACGCCCACCAGGCTGTCAGGTGCGTCGTAGCCCAGGTAGGCGATTGATGCCACGGCATCGTAGTTCCCGACGCCCGCGCTCTTGCGCAGGTTGGCCGCCTCGCCGCGCTGCGCCTCGGCTTCTCGGACCATGGAGTCGACGCCGGAGCTGACCCGGGTGTTGAGGCCGCCCACCGTGACGCCGACCCGCTCGGCATTGTCGACATCGCCGACGCCCACGATGGCCAGCACCTTGTTGGGATTGCTGTTGGTGTCCAGCTCGATCAGACTGGTGTCCGGGTGGGCCGCCAGCGTGTTCCTCAGCGCGGTGAGGTCCGCCAACTTCGCTGGATCGGTGTGCAAGACACCGTTGGCGTCCCACCAGCCGTTCTGGAAACGGGCGATTTCGCTTTCCAGCACGGGCAGATTCAGTTCGTTGCGGACGTTGGTGGGGATACCGTCGAGGTTGCGGATTGCTTCGGGGGACGATTCTTTGACGCTGTCTTGCTGTGCAGGAGTCAGTGAGTGCCACCATTTGTTGACGTCAGCGGGATTGGTTCCCTTCGACGGCAGCTGCGGCATTTTCGGTGCCTCGTGGCTGGTTTCGGCGTTGACCTGATCGGGTGAGAGGTCGCCGTCGGCGCCGCGAATGGCGGCGGCCAGATCCTCATCGGCGGTCCAGGCGTCATCCACCAGCTGCTGAATTACCTGCATAACTCGAAACAGCGCGTCCTGGATATCGCGCTGGTCCGCCTGCGAGTACGAGGACAGATTCGCCGGGAGGCTGACCAACCCGGTGTCGTTGTCGATGGTCAGGTGGTAGTGGTTGGCGGTTTCGCGAATCTGTGTCAGCCGCGCCTTGATCCCCGCGATCTCGCCGGCGGCTTTGTCGGCAGCTCGTCCCACGGCCTCGCACACATCGGCATGGTCGTCGAGGTTGACCATGGTGCGGTGGGTCGCAGCCCTCGCCGCGTCGGCACTGTCACCACCCCAATCCAGAAACCCCATGGTTTGACCGATGGCGGCCGATGCGGTCCGGGTGCCGTGCGCGCGGCTGATCGCGGCCTGGAAAACTGCGGTGATCGCTGCTGGATTCCACCGGTCGATATCGGCCAGTGTCAACGTCATTGCATGGGTGGGCCGTCAGCGCCTATGGTCTCAGCTACTTCGTCGAGCTTCTGCTTGTTCTGCTGCTCATTGAAGGCGAAGTCCGCGGCCGCGAAATGCATGCCGCACGATTGTTCGCCGATGCGGCTGAGATGGGCGGTGGTGGTGGTCTCCCAGCTGTCCAGCATTCCTGATAAGGCGCCCGCCGACGAGCCGACCCAGCCCGATTGAGCCTCAGCGGCCTGGCCGTGCGACGACTGGTGCGCGGCCAGCATCGACTCCCCGTGGTCTGCCACGTCATTGGCCGCTTTGGATAGCGTCTCGGGGTTCACCCACAACTTATCCGCCACAATTGCGCTCGCTTTCGTCTGTAACGCCTCTCCAGCACCACGCACTTTCGCCGAGTATCGCATAGCGTCTAACGCTTCTGCCATTCAGTTGCGTGGCCCGACCAGCGCTTTCACCTTGTTACGTATAACGGCGG
This sequence comes from Mycobacterium sp., assembly GCA_035642975.1. Lineage (GTDB taxonomy): Bacteria > Actinomycetota > Actinomycetes > Mycobacteriales > Mycobacteriaceae > Mycobacterium. Next base: position 8,930 of record DASQRI010000222.1, on the reverse strand, counting down.
GCCGTCAAAGTCGGCTATTGCAGAAAGCATTCGGGTCGCTGGAAATAGCGTAGTACCGAAGTCCTGCGGCCCCCGACACGTCTTTGCGGGCCGGCGGGCTAGCGCTGCGTCTTGCGATTCTTCCGACGGACGCCGACACCGCCCCACAACGAGAAGCCGTGAATCCGCACGGTCGGTGCGCCCGGCGTGCCTTTGCCGGAAACTTGGTGGTCGAAGCCGCCCATCACGCCGTGACCCTTGATCTCAACATTGACTTCGGGGGGCAGCAGGATGGTCTGCGCGCCCATGATCGAACACGCGTGGATGTCGACTTCGGTGGACGTGAAGTCGGCGTAGCGCAGGTCGATCACGCCGCCGCCCCACAGTGCGAATGTCGTCAATTTCTTCGGCACGTTCCACCGGCCGCGCCGCTCGAACGCACTCATGATGGCCAGCAGCAGCATCGACGGCGCGGGTTTGGTCGGGCCGCCGCGACGGGAATTCACCGTCGACCCCAGCAGATCGGACCGCAGGCGATCCAACTCTTCGTAGGTCTTCGCCGCGTAGGCCTTGGTGAGTCGGTCCTCGTAGTCGCTCATCTGCAGTTGGCCCTGAGCGGCGGCATCAGTGAGCAATTGGGCTATCTGAATGCGATCGGTCTCAGCGGCGCGCATTGCTGCGTCCCGCTGGCCCTGCACGCCTCGCTGCGCTGAATTGCTCATCAGTTACGAGCCTACGACGAACAATTTTCGCTGGAAGGATCTTGGCTAAACTGTTGCGCCACCCTTAGCCGGCGCTCAATTATCGGCCGCGTCAGCGGGGCGTTGCCGGGCCCGCGTCGTCGCCCGGGGGAGCCCATCGCGGTGGCCGTTTCTGCAGGAATGCGAGCATGCCTTCGCGGGCCTCGTCGGAGGCGAACAACCGGGCCGACTCGGTGCTGAGCCGTTCGGCGTCGCGGTCGAAGCCGGCGAGGACCGCGGCGGTGGTCAGTGCCTTGGACGCGGCCAGCCCCTGCGGGGAGGCGAGCCCGATATCGGCGACCAGCGACGTCACCGCGCCTTCGACGTCCTCAGCGGCGATGGTGATCAAGCCGATCTCGGCGGCGACGACGGCGTCGAACTTTTCGCCGGTCAGGTAGTAGCGCGCCGCGGCCCGCGCCGACAGCTTCGGCAGCAGCGTCAACGAGATGATCGCCGGCGCAACTCCGATCCGGGCCTCGGTCAGCGCGAAGGTGCTACGCGGCCCGGCGACCGCGATGTCGCCCGCGCCGACCAGACCCATGCCGCCGGCACGGACATGGCCGTCGATCGCGACGATCACCGGTCGCGGCGACTCGACGATCGCGCGCAGCAGCTCGGCCATCTCCCTGGACCGGTGCGCGGTTGCCTCGGCGGGATCAGCGCTCGGTGCCGACCCTTCAGAGAGGTCGGCGCCCGCGCAGAACGTATTGCCGGTGTGGCCGAGCACCACCGCCCGGACCGCCGGGTCGGCTGCGGCGTCACGCAGGCCCTGATGCAACTGACCGACCAGAGTGGCCGACAACGCGTTGCGGTTGTGCGGCGAATTCAGGGTCAGCCGAGCAACGTTCCCGTCGACGTTGTATTCGACCAGACGATCGTCCATCAGTAGCTTCGAGGCAGGCCGAGCGATGTCTGCGCGACGAAGTTGAGCACCATCTCTCGGCTGACCGGCGCGATGCGACCAAGCCGGGCCGAGGCCAGCATGGCGGCGACCCCGTACTCTTTGGTCAGCCCGTTACCGCCCATAGACTGCACGGCCTGATCGACTGAGCGCGTCGCGGCTTCGGCGGCAGCGTATTTGGCCATGTTGGCAGCCTCGGCCGCACCCGCGTCGTCGCCGCTGTCGTAGAGCGTGGCAGCCTTCTGCATCATCAGCTTGGCCAGTTGCACCTCGATGTGGCACTGCGCCAATGGATGTGACAGGCCCTGGTGCGAGCCGATCGGTGTTCCCCACACCTGGCGGGTCTTGACGTAGTCGGCGGCTCGATCGAGTGCGAATCGTCCCATGCCGACGGAGCTGGCCGCACCCATGATGCGCTCGGGGTTAAGACCCGCGAAAAGCTGTGCGATGGCGGCGTCTTCGGCGCCGACGAGCGCGTCGCTGGGCAGCCGGACGTCGTCGATGAACACCTGGAACTGCCGCTCGGGGCTGACCAGCTCCATCTCGATCGGCGTGTAGGTGAACCCGGGCGCGTCGGTGGGCACCACGAACAACGCAGGGCACAGCTTGCCGGTCTTGGCTTCCTCAGAGCGCGCGACCACCAACACCGCCTGAGCCTGGTCGACGCCGGAGATATAGACCTTCTGCCCCTTCAGGATCCAGTCACCGCCGTCGCGACGGGCGGTGGTGGTGATCTTGTGCGAGTTCGACCCGGCGTCGGGCTCGGTGATCGCGAACGCCATCGTCAGCGAGCCGTCGGCGATGCCGGGAATCCAGCGCTTCTTCTGCTCCTCGGTACCGAACTTGCTGATGATCGTCCCGTTGATCGCCGGTGACACCACCATCAGCAGCAGTGCGCTACCCGCGGCGGCCATTTCCTCCATCACCAGCGACAGCTCGTACATCCCGGCGCCACCGCCGCCGTACTCTTCGGGCAGGTTCACCCCGAGGAAACCGAGCTTGCCTGCCTCGCTCCATAATTCGTCGGTGTGCTGGTGTGCGCGCGCCTTCTCCAGGTAGTACTCGCTGCCGTAGTTGGACGCCCACTCCGACACCGCCTTGCGCAGTGCCTTGCGGTCTTCGTTCTCGATAAAGCTGCTGTCGGTCATTCGGCATCTCCTTTTGCTTCGTGCTCGTGGGGCGCTTCGACTCGTGCCAAGACGGCGCCGACTTCGACTTGCTGACCGGTATCGACATTGAGCTCCGCGAGCACCCCGTCGGCCGGCGCGGTGATGGTGTGTTCCATCTTCATCGCCTCCAGCCAGATCAGTGGCTGACCGGTCGTCACGGTATCGCCGACCGCGGCGCCGAGCCGGATGACGTTGCCGGGCATCGGCGCAACGAGCGAACCCTTCTCGACGGCCGATCCCGGTTCGGGGAAGCGTGGCAGCGCCGTCAGGTGGACCGGCCCGCGCGCCGAGTCGATGTAGACGTCCTGACCGTGCCGGGCCACCGCGAAGCTGTAGGCCACTCCGCTGCCGTCGGCGAGTATCACCTCGTCGGCCGACCCCGAGACCAGCTGTGTCGACTCATCGCCCGGCAGCACCAATCCGGTTCGGGTGAAATGGTATTCGATGCGGTGCTCGTTGCCGCCGTCGTCGAGGTAGACCTTGATCTGGTAGCCCGAGGTCAGGTTGCGCCAACCGCTGGGAATCGAGCCGAGTACGGTGGCGGTCGATCGGTTATGCGCCGCGTCGGCTAGCGCCGCCGCGACCGCGGACAACCGGATACCTTCGGCGTCGGCCAGTGGCGCGGCCAGGTCCGCCAACCCGTGGGTGTCGAAGAACGCGGTGTCGGTGGCGCCGTCGAGAAACGCCTGATGCCGCAACACGTTGACCAGCAGATCGCGGTTGGTGCGCACACCGTGCAAGCGGCTGCGCGTCAGCGCGTCGGCCAGCACCATCGCCGACTGGCGGCGGGTAGGAGCAAAGGAGATGACCTTGGCCAGCATCGGGTCGTAGTGGATCGAGACCACCGACCCGTCAACGATTCCGGAATCCAGCCGAATCCCGGTGCGCGCGCCGAGTGTGCTGAACTCGGTGCGCACCACCGGCACGTCGATCCGGTGCACCAGGCCGGCCTGCGGTTGCCAGTTCCGAGCCGGATCCTCGGCATAAAGCCGCGCTTCGATCGAATAGCCCTGCGCGACAGGTGGTTCGGGATCGAGTCGGGCGCCGTCGGCGACCGTGATCTGTAGTTCGACCAGGTCCAGCCCGGTGGTCTCCTCGGTGACCGGGTGTTCGACCTGCAGCCTGGTGTTCATCTCCAAGAAGTAGAACTCGCCGTCATCATCAGCGAGGAACTCCACGGTCCCGGCGCCGGTGTAGCCGATCGCGCCGGCAGCCAGCCGGGCCGCGTCGAACAGCTTGGCCCGCATGCCTGGCGTGCGTTCGACCAGTGGTGACGGCGCTTCTTCGATGATCTTCTGGTGGCGGCGCTGGATCGAGCACTCCCGTTCGCCGACCGCCCACACCGTGCCGTGCGAATCGGCCATGACCTGCACCTCGACGTGGTGACCGGTGGGCAGGTAGCGCTCACAGAACACCGTAGGGTCACCGAACGCCGACTGGGCCTCGCGTTGAGCGGCGGCGACTTCGCTTGGCAGCGAGTCCAATTGGTCGACGACCCGCATCCCGCGTCCACCGCCGCCCGAGGATGCCTTCACCAGCACCGGCAACTGGGCGGCGGTGACGGTGTCGGGGTCGAGTTCCTCGAGCACCGGAACCCCGGCCGCCGACATCATCTTCTTGGACTCGATTTTGGAGCCCATTGCGCGTACGGCATCCACCGGTGGGCCGATCCAGGTCAGGCCGGCATCTTGCACCGCCGCAGCGAAATCGCCGTTCTCCGAGAGGAATCCGTAGCCGGGGTGCACCGCATCTGCCCCGGCAGCCCGCGCCGCCGCGATGATCGCCTCGGCGTTGAGGTAGTCGTTGGTGCGCGGCAGCCGTACCCGCGCGTCGGCTTCGGCGACATGCGGTGCCGCGGCATCGGGGTCGGTGTAGACGGCGACGGTGCTCAGGCCCAGGCGGCGGCAGGTGGCGAAAACGCGCCGGGCGATCTCCCCGCGATTGGCCACCAACACTCGAGTGATTGCCATGCCCATCACATCCGGAAGACGCCGAAGTTCGACGTCCCTGCGATCGGGCCATTGCCGATGGCGGACAAACACATTCCCAACACGGTGCGGGTGTCACGGGGGTCGATCACCCCGTCGTCGTAAAGCATGCCGGACAACACCATCGGCAGCGACTCGGCTTCGATCTGACCCTCGACGGCCGCTCGCATCGCGGCGTCGGCTTCCTCGTCGATCTGCTGTCCACGGGCCTGGGCGGCGGCCCGGCTCACGATCGACAGCACGCCGGAGAGTTGCGCGCCGCCCATCACCGCGGCTTTGGCGCTGGGCCAGGCGAACAAGAACCGGGGGTCGTAGGCCCGCCCGCACATGCCGTAGTGGCCGGCTCCGTAAGACGCTCCGATCAGCAGTGAGATGTGCGGGACTCCTGAGTTGGACACCGCGTTGATCATCATCGCGCCGTGCTTGATCATGCCGCCTTCTTCATAGTCCTTGCCGACCATGTAGCCAGTCGTGTTGTGCAAGAACAACAGCGGTGTGTTGGAGCGGTTGGCCAGCTGAATGAACTGGGTGGCCTTCTGGGACTCCTCGCTGAACAGCACGCCGCGGGCATTGGCCAGGATGCCCAGCGGATAGCCGTGCAACCGAGCCCAGCCGGTCACCAGCGACGAGCCGTACATGGCCTTGAATTCGTCGAATTCGGAGCCGTCGACGATGCGGGCGATCACTTCCCGAGGATCGAACGGTATGCGCAGGTCCGCGGGCACGATGCCGATCAGCTCCTCGGCATCGAACAGCGGGTCGGTCGCCGGGCCGGGCGCCGGCCCCTGCTTGACCCAGTTCAGCCGGCCCACGATCCGGCGTCCGATGCGGATCGCGTCCAGCTCGTCGACGGCGAAGTAGTCGGCCAAACCGGAGATGCGGGAGTGCATTTCGGCGCCACCCAGCGACTCATCGTCGGATTCCTCGCCGGTCGCCATCTTGACCAGCGGGGGACCAGCCAGAAACACCTTCGACCGTTCCTTGATCATCACTACGTGATCGGACATCCCTGGGACGTACGCACCGCCCGCGGTGGAGTTGCCGAACACCAGCGCAATCGTCGGGATTCCGGCCGCCGACAGCCGGGTCAGGTCACGGAACATCCGGCCGCCGGGGACGAAGACTTCTTTCTGGGTGGGCAGATCCGCCCCGCCCGACTCCACCAGCGAGATAACCGGGAGCCGGTTCTCGAATGCGATCTGGTTGGCCCGCAGGATCTTTCGCAGTGTCCACGGGTTGCTGGTGCCGCCCTTGACGGTCGGGTCGTTGGCCACGATCATGCATTCCACGCCGGAGACGGCGCCGATACCGGTGACCAGGCTGGCGCCGACCTGGAAGGCGCTGCCGTACGCCGCCAGCGGGCATAGCTCGAGGAACGGCGAGTCGGCGTCGACCAGCAGTTCGATGCGTTCGCGGGCGGTCAGCTTGCCGCGGTCGTGTTGGCGCTCAACGTATTTCGTGCCGCCACCGGCGAGCGCCTTGGCCAGCTCGGCGTCGATCTCCTCGAGCCGGGATTCCGCGGCCGATGCCGCGGCGGTGTAGGCGTCACCCTTGGGGTCCAAGGTCGACGTCAGCTGAGTCATCGTGCGCCGCTCCTCTCCCCCGCAAGCGGGTGGGGGTACCTCCAGCCGCGCAGCGGCGAGGGGGCGTGCCCCCTCATCGCTGCGCTCTGCATCGTCGTCGACGCGGTCACGACTGGAAGCCCAGCAGCTTGGCGGCCAGCGAGGTCAGGATCTCCGTGGTCCCGCCGCCGATGCCCAGGATCCGCATATCGCGGTATTGGCGTTCGATTTCGGACTCGGACATGTATCCCATGCCGCCGAACAGCTGAACCCCTTGATTGGCCACCCACTCGCCGGCCTCGACAGCGGTGTTCTTGGCGAAACACACTTCGGCGATCAGGTTGGTCTCGCCGGCCAGCTGCCGCTCGATCACGTGGTGGGCGTAAACGCGGGCGACGTCGGTCCGGCGGGCCATCTCGGCCAGGGTGTTCTGCACCGATTGTCGGGAGATCAGCGGCCGGCCGAACGTCTCCCGGTCGCGGCACCACTGCACGGTGATGTCCAGGCACCGCTGGGCGCTCGAATACGCCTGGGCGGCAAGGGCGATGCGCTCTGCGACGAAGGCCTCGGCGATCTGGGCGAAGCCGGTGTTCTCGGCGCCGACCAGGTTGGCCACCGGCACAGCGGCGTCGACGTAGGACAGTTCCGCGGTGTCCGAGGACCGCCAACCCATCTTGGCCAGCTTGCGGCTTACCTCGAATCCGGGTGTGCCCTTCTCGACGAGCAGCAACGAAACCCCTGCCGCGCCAGGGCCGCCGGTGCGCACCGCGGTGACGACGAAGTCGGCCCGCACCGCGGAGGTGATGTAGGTCTTGGCGCCGTTGACGAGGTACTGATCACCGGAGCGCGTCGCTGTGGTGCGCAGGTGCCCGACGTCGGAGCCGCCGCCGGGCTCGGTGATGGCCAGCGAGCCGATCAACTCGCCGGCCAGCGTCGGGCGGACGAAGGTGTCGATCAGCCGCGCGTCGCCAGAGGCGATCATGTGTGGCACAGCGATGCCGCAGGTGAACAGCGAGGCGAACACGCCGCCGGGTACACCGGCCTGGTGCAGCTCCTCGCACACGATCACCGCGTCGGCGCCGTCGCCGCCACCGCCGCCGACCTCCTCGGGGAAGTTCGCCCCCAGCAGACCCGCTTCTCCTGCGGCGCGGTGCAATTCGCGCGGCAGCTCACCGCTGCGTTCCCACTCGTCGACGTGCGGCAAGATCTCCCGCTCGGCGAATGAGCGCACGGTCTTGCGGAGCGCATCGCGTTCGGGCGTGGTCCAGATGTTCACAACAGCCCTTCTCTCACAGCAACACTGCTGGAATGTCGACGTGGCGGCTGCGCAGCCATTCACCCAGCCCCTTGGCCTGCGGATCGAATCGCGCCTGGTAGGCGACACCCTGACCGAGGATGTCCTCGATGACGAAGTTCATGGCGCGCAGGTTGGGCAGCAGGTGCCGAGTGACCGGCAGGTCTGCCGTCTCGGGCAGTAGCTGCTTGAGGAGCTCGACGGTCAGGGTGTTGGCCAGCCAGCGCCACTGCTCGTCGGTTCGCACCCACACTCCGACGTTGGCCGACCCGCCCTTGTCGCCGCTGCGGGCGGCGGCGATCCGGCCGAGCGGCGCACGGCGCGTGGGCCCCGCCGGCAACGGCTCCGGCAGCGGCGGGGAATCCGCCCGCGTTAGCTCAAGAGTGTCTGTGGCACAGGGGATCTCGACGCGGGTGCCATCGGCGCGGACCGCCGTGTGCGGCACCTTGGCGGCGGCGACGTAGCCGGGGGTGTACACCCCGTATACCTGACCGTCGCCGGGCGGGGCCGTGACGGTGAAGCCCGGGTAGCTCGCGAGTGCCAATTCCACTGCGGCCGAGGAAAACTGGCGACCGACGTTCGCCGGGTCGGGGTCGCGGACCACGCAGCGCAGCAGGGCACTGGCCGCCTCCTCGGTGTCGGCGTCGTCGTGGTCGGTGCGGGCCAGGGTCCATTCCAATTCGGCGGGCTTGACGGTAAGCCCGGACTCCAACTGGCGTCGCACCAATTCGGCCTTCTTCTCGATGTCCAAGCCGGTCAGCACAAACGTCGTCGAGTTACGGAACCCGCCGATGCTGTTCAGCGACACCTTCAGGGTGGGCGGCGGCGGCTCCCCGGCCACGTCGCTGATCCGCACCCGGTCAGGGCCGTCCGCGGACAGCGCAATGGTGTCCATCCTGGCCGTGACGTCAGGATTGGCGTATCGGGCGCCGGTGATCTCGTAGAGCAGTTGGGCGGTGACGGTGTCGACACTGACCAGGCCGCCGGTGCCGGGGTGCTTGGTGATCACCGACGAGCCGTCGGCGTGGATCTCGGCCAGCGGGAAACCGGCGCAGGTGAGATCAGGGACCTCGGTGAAAAAGGAGTAGTTGCCGCCGGTGGCCTGGATGCCGCACTCGATCACGTGGCCGGCGACCACGGCGCCGGCCAACTGGTGGTAGTCGGTTCGGCTCCAGCCGAAATGGGCGGCCGCGGGCGCGACGGTCACCGACGCGTCGGTCACCCGGCCGGTGACGACGACGTCGGCGCCGCTGTCCAGGCAGTCGACGATGCCCCAGGCACCCAGGTAGGCGTTGGC
>DASQRI010000221.1:0-4882 GCA_035642975.1 Mycobacterium sp. | reverse complement strand
CAACAGCCCGCCTTACTCGCTGTGGCATACGTTTGAGCGACACTAAGGCGAAGGATCAGTCCAAACGATGACGGGTGCCGATAGAAGCTCACGAGCCTGCGTGAAAGCCCAAGCGCCGTAGCTAATCCGCTGGGCGCGGCGGAAATTCAGCACGTTTGCTGATGACGTCACGATAGGCGTACACCCGATCAGGGATCGTTCCCACCACTGCGACGGTGCGACCGCCACGCCCGTATGCAGCGACGAACTCCCAACTGCTTGGGTCGCCTTCGATGACCTTAAAAGCGTCGTAATCAGTTGTCAAACCAAGCATTTGGATCTTCAGGTCATATTGATCGGACCAGAAATACGGCACCTCGCCGTAGGGCTCTGCGCGGTCCCTCCCGGTCAACAGCGTCCGTGCGGCAGCTGCGCCCTGACGCGCGGCATGGTCCCAATGCTCAATACGTAGGTGCTGCTCATACAGCGGGTGCCACCAGCGGGCGACATCGCCGGCGGCGACGACATCGGTGGCGCCTTCAACCGAGCCGGTGGCGTCGCAGATCACTCCACCGTCAATGTGCAACCCTGAATCGGCCAGCCAGTCGGCGGCAGCAGTGACGCCCAGCCCAACGACGACAACATCGGCCGAAAGCTGCGAACCATCAGTGAGCCGAACGGCTTCCACCCGCCCATTACCGACGAATCCGTCGACGCCCACACCGAGGCGCAGGTCCACACCGTGTTCGCGATGCAATTTCGCCCAGCAAGCTGCCAGCTCTTCGCCCAATGCCTGAACCAGTGGCCCGGCAGCCCTCTCGATGACCGCGACCTCCAGCCCCATCGATCGACAGGTCGCGGCGACCTCAGCGCCGATGAATCCGCCGCCGACCACCGCGACCCGCGGACGCGAGCCGAGTCGTTGTCGGATGGCCAGGCAGTCCTCGACCGTCCGTAGCACCAGCACCCCATCGGGAGCCGAGTCGTCCGGCCATTCGCGTGGCTGCGCGCCGCTGGCTATAACGAGTCCGTCGAAATTCAGCGACAGGTTCTGGCCGTCGTCGCAAACCTGGACCGTGCGTGATGACATGTCCAGGCCGACGGCCGATGCCCCTCTGAATACCCGTGCATCCATATCGAATTGCGGCGCCATGTCGATGCCGGCTCGGTGCACCTGGCCGCTGAGCAGTTTCTTCGACAACGGGGGCCGGTGATAGGGCGCCTGCCGCTCGGCACCGACGATCGTAAGCGCGCCGTCGTAGCCGCCCTGCCGCAGAGTCTCGCCCGCCCGTATCCCCGCGACGCCAGCACCCACGACGACGACCTGCTGTAGCTGACGACCTCTGAACATCGCGTCAGTCCTCTACCACGATCGCCTGCGTCGGGCAGGACACTTCGGCAGCCTTCAACGGCCCGCGCAACTCCGACCGCGGCCGTTCTTGTAGCAGGTGAAGCCCGTCTTCTCGGACATCGAAAACCTCGTGGCACAGGCTCATGCACACGCCGTTGCCGTCGCAGGTATCAAGATCCACCGAAACCTTCACCGGACCGCAGTCTTCCCTTGCAGCTGCGCCCGCTCGCGGGCGGCTTTCGCCGCCGGCGAGTTCTTGATGTACTCGACCGCCATCTCCGTGACCGCCTCAGGACCTGGGTGATGATGGGGCCGCATATACCTCGCGGGTTGGGTCACCATAAGCTGCCAGGGACCGGGCAACTTGTACTCCCGGGCCGCACGCAGCCAATCCCGCCAGCGCCACTTCTGATCGATGGTCGGATCGTGGGCCATCAAGTATTTCGCCCCGGCAATCCACCAGCCGAAAAACAGCGGCGTGGTCATCAACATCGAAAATGCTCTGATGAAATAATTGCCGCACACGTGCTCGTACACGTCGAACACCAGCGAGCGATGTTCGACCTCCTCGGCGCCGTGCCAGCGCAGCAGATCCAGCATCATCGGGTCGGTGCCCGCGTAATCCAGACCTCGGTTCTGCAGCACCCATTGCCCCAACATCGCGGTGAAGTGCTCCAGCGCTGCCACGTCGGCTAGGCGCCGGTACAACCACCACCGCTGCAACGCGGGCGGGAAGAACTTGGGCGGATCACCTAGCGACACCGATAGCGTTCTCCGCAGTCGCGAGGTGTACGGCTTGGTGTCGATGCCCTGCTCGGCTAGATGGTCCAACACCACTTGGTGCGCCCACGCGTGCCAGGATTCCTGCTGGATGAACGGTTTGATGGCCGCCTCTAACTCTGGGTCATCGACCAACGACGACGCTTCCAGGACGGCCTTGATGAAGTGCCGCTCGCCCTCCGGTAGCAGCAGATGCAGCACATTCATCATGTGTGTTGCAAAAGGGTCGTCGGGCACCCAATGCAGCGGGGTATCCGACCAATCGAAGCGGACCATCCGGCGATAGCGTGGGTGTCCGTCGTGATGAAGCGCGACTTCTGGCATCAGAACTCCTCCCGCCGACCGACGCCGAGCGCCGGCCTATCTCGACTGCGGTCGATCCAAGAGCGGAAGTTCTGTCGCTCCTTCCTCGACGACCGTCATCCCGCCGCGTACCCACCCGTACGGCCGCATATGCGTACCGGGGGTACCGGTTTTCTTAAAGCTTTTCTGGAAGCCCGTACGCGGGTTCGATTGCCGTCATCGGCTCCACTTCCGACCAGTCGTCGTTTCCGCTGGTTCGGCCCAACTCTCCCGTTGGCCCGTACCCCCCAAGCGTTCGCTGTTGTTTACCTGTGTGCCGCTTTAAAACCGCACACTGACGGCATGCTAACGCCGATCCAATAAGAAAGAAGGCGCATCAAATGCCCTCATCTCGCTGGTTGACCAGACTCATCATCCCCGTGATGGCTGGCGCTGCCCTGGTTGCTAGCCCTGCGATTGCGACTGCCGATCCCGTTAATGATGGATACCTGGCTCAACTGCGAGCCTCCGGCCTCACCTGGCCGCCAGGCCACGAGGAATCACTCATCGGAATGGCGTACCTCATCTGCGACGATCTCGGGTGGGGTTGGACGCCACAAGCCATCGCCAACCAGGTCCACGCCAACTTGGACCCGGAAAACATCGGGATCCACGACGTCGGAGCCATGGTGAACATCGCCCATGCGACCTATTGCCCCAACCAACGGTGCTGGGCCCCTCACTGCTGAGCGGTCGGCGCGCGTGCGCGACCCCGACCACTCGCGCGCCCACCTATCGCTTCGAGCTAACTCAGGACGGTCAAGGCGGCAAGAATGTCGGCCGACTCGGTGCGGGTGGTGTAGTTGGGGTGCACGTCGATCCACCGGATGACCCCGTCCCGGTCGAGGATGAGCACCGTCGGCATGGGGATGCCGTAGCTGCCGTCGGCATTGATCGCCGCCAAGTCAACGCCGAGGGTGCGCTGGGCGCCGCGGGCGTCCTCGGTCGGCGCGGTGAGGATCCCGAGTGCGGCGGCAATCTGGTTGCCGGGGTCGGAGACCACGGTGAAGGTCAGCTCGTTCGTCTCTGCCATCGACAGCGACCCGTCCGGTTTTTGTGGGCTGACGGCGATGAGCTCGATGCCTCGTTCGGCCAGGGTGGGGACGAGCTGCTCCTGGTAAGCACGAAGGGCCAGGTTGCAGTACGGGCACCAGGCGCCTCGGTAGAACACCACCACCGCCGGACGGCCGTGACGCTGATCGGCCAGGGATGTTGGGTTTCCGTGCGCATCGAGCAGGTCACCATCGGGCACCATTGCTCCCGCGCCGGCGACGCCGGCGGGGATCCCGGCCTGGTCCAGTCGGGTCAGCTCGCCGGCGAAGGTGGCCGCCACCTCTGCGGGAAGGTGGTCGCCGAGCCCGGCCTGCAATTCGGCGACCCGCGCGGCGATGCTGGGGCTTTCGGTAGTGGACATATTAAAACCTCTCGAATCGACGGTCAGTCACCCGTAACTCGGGCGGGCACATCAGTCATCGTGGTCCGGAAAAAATGGAGTGTCAACTCCAAAATCTAGGACGCCGATGCAGAGTGCGCGCGTCGGATCCCAACGCGCGCCGAGTCGGTGAGGTGGCAGCCGATGTGGTCGATCATCACGTCCAGGGACGTCGCCAACGGGGTGGTGTCGCGACGGATCTGGCTGAGCAGCAGCCCACCCTGGGTGGCCCCGAGCAGCGCGAGCGCCAGCCGATCGGTGTCGACATTGCCGGCGAACTGACCCGCGGCGGCCATCGCAGCCAGGCCGTCGCGCAGAATCCGTTCCCATTCGGCGAACGACCGGGCAAGCTGCGCACGCGCGATCGGATCGGTCTCGGCGAGTTCGCTGCCCAGCGACCCGATCGGGCAGCCGCCCACACACCCCAGGTCAGTCACGAGGCGCACCACGGTGTCCCGCCAGCGCCACAGATCATCCAGCGACTCGACTTGACCGAAACTCAGGTGCTGGAAACCCAGGACCTGTTCAGTCTGCAGGTCGATCACCGCTGAGACCAGCGAGTCCTTGTCGGCGAAGTAGTGATACATCTGCGAGGCGCTCACCGCCGCGGCTTCCTGAATGTCCTCGATGGTGGTGCCCGCCACCCCACGTTCGAGCATCAGCGCGGCCGCGGCGGCCACGATCCGCTCCCGCGTCAGTTGCCCCTTCTTGGTGAGACGTCGCCCGGTGCGAGGCGCCACGGCGGCCGCGTCGTTGCTGGGCGTCGCACCCTCTCTGGTGAGTGGAGTAGTCATTCCATTCACCGTAGCAGGGCGACGGCAGAACTGGCGGTGGCCTTAAGCGGGGCTGCCTTCGAGGTCGGTGTGCGGCATATGGGCGGACCGGCTCTGGTTTCCGCCCGCGTGTTTGGCGGCGTACATGGCCGTGTCGGCAAGGTTGACTAGATCGTCGGTGAGTTGACGTTCGACGGGGTTAAACCTCGCGCCCAGCGGCGCGCT
>DASQRI010000220.1:0-30290 GCA_035642975.1 Mycobacterium sp. | reverse complement strand
GTGAAGGAATCGCAATGGCTTCCGGGTCAGGTGCAGGTCTTCATCCACGGTGAGGCTCAGACCGTCATGCACAACCTGCGGCCCTACATCCGCAAAGAACGCGAAGTCGATGCGAAATGGGCGTCGATATCGGGTTACTGGCGGCGCGGTCGCACCGAAGAGACGTTCCGGCAGTGGAAGAAGGAACTCGCCGAGGCTGAGGCCGGCGCCCTGTAGGGCCTCGTCAGCCCGACCGCCGGCTGGCATGCTCGTCGCATGGCATTCGGCGACTACCAGAACGAGATCTACCTCCAAGGCTTGGCCGGAGTCGTGCCATCGCTGCCGATGGTCTTCGCGGAACTGGAAGCCAAAGCCGAAAAGGCGTTGCCGCCGTCGGTCTGGTCGTACGTTGCGGGCGGGGCCGGTGACGAGCGCACCCAGCGGGCCAACTGCGAGGCCTTCCAGCGCTGGGGTCTGATCCCGCGGATGTTCGTCGGCGCCGCGCAACGCGATCTCTCCGTCGAGTTGTTCGGACTGACGTTGCCGACGCCGTTGTTCATGGCGCCAATCGGGGTCATCGGGCTGTGCGCCCAGGACGGCCACGGCGACCTGGCCACTGCGCGCGCCGCCGCGCGCACCGGAGTCCCAATGGTGATGTCGACGCTGAGCGCCGATCCGCTGGAAGACGTCGCCGCCGAGTTCGGCGAGACGCCCGGGTTCTTCCAGCTCTACACCCCGACCGACCGTGAGCTGGCCGCCAGCCTGGTGCATCGCGCCGAGGCGGCCGGCTTCAAAGGCATCGTCGTCACCCTCGACACCTGGGTCACCGGCTGGCGCCCACGCGACCTGAGCACGGCGAACTTCCCGCAACTGCGCGGACACTGCCTGACCAACTACACCAGCGACCCGGTGTTCCGCGCGAGCCTGCCGCAAACCCCCGAAGAGAACCCGCAAGGCGTCGTACTGCGCTGGGTGCAGATCTTCGGCAACCCGTTGAGCTGGGACGACCTGCCCTGGCTGCGCTCGCTGACCAAGCTGCCGCTGCTCGTCAAGGGCATCTGCCACCCCGACGACGTGCGTCGCGCCAAGGATGGCGGCGTCGACGGGATCTACTGCTCCACTCATGGCGGCCGGCAGGCCAACGGCGGGCTGGCCGCGCTGGACTGCCTGCCGGGCGTGGTCGAGGCCGCCGACGGGCTGCCCGTGCTGTTCGACTCGGGTGTCCGCAGCGGCGCCGACGTCGTCAAAGCGCTCGCGCTCGGCGCGACCGCGGTGGGCATCGGGCGTCCCTACGCCTACGGCCTGGCGCTGGGCGGTGCAGACGGCATCGTGCACGTGCTGCGCTCGCTGTTGGCCGAAGCCGACCTGACCATGGCCGTCGACGGGTATCCGTCACTTGCTGATCTCACTCCGGACACCCTGCGGCGCGTCACCTAAGCCGGACCGCCGCTCTCTGCGACGGTGGGGTAGTGGAGGCGATCCTCGACGAGTTCGACGACTATCTGTCGCTGCAGCGCGGCCGCTCGCCCCATACCCGCCGCGCCTACCTGGGCGACCTGCGGTTGTTGTTCGCCTTCCTCGACGATCGCGCGCCCGGGACCGGCCTGCAGGGACTGAGCCTGCCGGTGCTGCGGTCCTGGCTTGCCGCCGGGGCGGGTGCGGGCGCGGCCCGCACCACGCTGGCGCGGCGCACCTCGGCGGTCAAGGCGTTCACCGCGTGGGCGGTGCGGCGAGGGCTGATGGCCGCCGACCCGGCGGCCCGGCTGCAAACGCCCAAGGCGTGCCGCACGCTGCCGTCGGTATTGCGCCAAGACCAGGCCCTTGCCGCCATGTCTGCCGCGAAATCCGGCTCCCAGCAAGGTGATCCGCTGGCGCTGCGAGACCGGTTGATCGTCGAGTTGCTGTATGCCACCGGGATCCGGGTCAGTGAGCTGTGCGGCCTGAACGTTGACGACGTCGACAGCGGACACCGGTTGCTGCGGGTGCTCGGTAAGGGCAACAAGCAGCGCAGTGCTCCGTTCGGGGCACCGGCCGCCGAGGCCCTGAGCGGCTGGCTGGCCGACGGGCGTCCGGCGCTGGTCACCGCGGAGTCGGGGCCGGCCTTGCTGTTGGGCACTCGAGGACGCCGCCTCGATGTGCGGCAGGCCCGCACCGTGGTGCACCAGACCGTCGCCGCCGTCGACGGCGCACCCGATATGGGGCCGCACGGTCTGCGGCACAGCGCGGCCACCCACCTGCTCGAGGGCGGGGCCGACTTGCGGGTGGTCCAGGAACTGCTCGGTCATTCCAGCCTGGCCACCACCCAGCTGTACACCCACGTCACCGTCGCCCGGTTGCGGGCCGTGCACGACCAGGCCCACCCGAGGGCCTAATTGGTGGCTGGTGCTAGCCGCGCAGCGGCTTGAGGCGGATCGGCGTCGACGCCAACAAACCCAGCGGGTCGACGTAGTCGGCGCGTGCGGCCGGGCCCCACATCGCTCCCCAGTGCAGGCACGCCCCGACCGGACAGCCCGGATGCCCGGCCAGCAATTCACCGACCACCGCGCCGGCGGCCACCAGCTGCCCGACCCGCACGCTGGCCCGCACGGGCTCGTAGCTGGTGTGCAAACCGCCCGGGTGAGCCAGCGATACCAGCTGGCGGCCGGCCAGCATCCCGGCGTAGACCACCGTCGCCGACGCAGCGGCGTAGACGGGCTGGCCGGGGCTGCCGGCCAGGTCCACCCCGCGATGGCCGCGGTTCCAGTTCGGTGACGGCGCGTCGAAGGTGCGCAACACCGCCGGGGGCGGCTTCAGCGGCCAGTTCAGCCGGGCATCGTCGCCGCGGGCCGGCAATGTGCAGACCACCGCCGCGGCCAAGATCGTCGTCAGCCATCGCACACCTTCAGTTCACCGCGGCTTCGGCAAAGCGACCAGCCAGCGCTGTGGACAAAGCACCAGGCCTAACCGTGTAAACTGCAACCCGCAGCCCGTACCACCGAGCTGACTTCGCGCGTCTGTGCCGCGTCTCCCGTTCCATTAGGAGTTCGCACCGCATGCCGGGCGGTCCCGTCCAACGACGGGTCCGGCATCGCAGCAGTCGCCAGGGCCTGGCATCACCCGATGCCGGGCATGAACCGACACAGTTAAGGCATGACCATGGCCGTAGTAACCATGAAGCAGCTGCTGGACAGCGGCACCCACTTCGGGCATCAGACCCGTCGCTGGAACCCCAAGATGAAGCGGTTCATCTTCACCGACCGCAACGGCATCTACATCATCGACCTGCAGCAGACGCTGACCTTCATCGACAAGGCGTACGAGTTCGTCAAAGAGACCGTCGCCCACGGTGGCTCGGTGCTGTTCGTCGGCACCAAGAAGCAGGCGCAGGAGTCCATCGCCGCCGAGGCCACCCGCGTCGGCATGCCCTATGTCAACCAGCGCTGGCTGGGCGGCATGCTGACCAACTTCCAGACCGTGCACAAGCGCCTCCAGCGGCTCAAGGAGCTCGAGTCCATGGAGCAGACTGGTGGCTTCGAAGGTCGCACCAAGAAGGAAATCTTGATGCTGACCCGGGAGAAGAACAAGCTGGAGCGCAGCCTCGGCGGTATCCGCGACATGGCCAAGGTGCCGTCGGCGGTGTGGGTCGTGGATACCAACAAGGAGCACCTTGCGGTCTCGGAAGCCATCAAGCTGGGCATCCCGGTGATCGCGATCCTGGACACCAACTGCGACCCCGACCAGGTGGACTACCCGATTCCGGGCAACGACGATGCGATCCGCTCGGCGGCGCTGCTGACCAAAGTGATCGCCTCGGCGGTGGCCGAGGGCCTGCAGGCGCGTGCCGGCCTTGGCCGCGGCGACGGCAAGCCCGAGGCGGAAGCCGCCGAGCCGCTGGCCGAATGGGAGCAGGAACTGCTGGCCTCGGCCACCGCATCCGCGGCCCCGGCGGAGCAAGCCGCCGCGGTCGCCGCCGAATCAACCCCCACGGAAGGCTGATATGGCCAACTTCATCGCTGCCGACGTCAAGCGGCTTCGCGAGCTGACCGGCGCCGGCATGCTCGACTGCAAGAACGCACTGACCGAAACCGACGGCGACTTCGACAAGGCCGTCGAGGCACTGCGGATCAAGGGGGCCAAGGACGTCGGCAAGCGCGCCGAGCGGGCCACCGCCGAAGGCCTGGTCGCCGCAAAGGACGGCGCGCTGATCGAGCTGAACAGCGAGACCGACTTCGTCGCCAAGAACGCCGAGTTCCAGAAGCTGGCCGACGAGGTGGTGAGCGCCGCCGCCGCAGCCAAAGCGACCGACGTCGACGCCCTGAAGGCCGCTCAAATTTCCGCCGATCGGGCGACAACTACCGTCGAGCAGGCGATCGCGGAGCTTTCCGCCAAGATCGGCGAGAAGCTCGAACTGCGCCGGGCGGCGTTCTTCGACGGCAATGTCGAGACCTACTTGCACAAGCGCGCGGCCGACCTGCCGCCGGGCGTCGGTGTGCTGGTCGAGTTCGGTCCGGGTAATGACCCGGACACCAGCACAGCCGCCGCACATGCGGTCGCGCTGCAGATCGCTGCGCTCAAGGCCCGCTACCTGACTCGCGACGACGTGCCCGAGGACGTGGTGGCCAGCGAACGACGCGTCGCCGAAGAGACCTCGCGCGCGGAAGGCAAACCCGAGCAGGCGCTGCCCAAGATCGTCGAGGGCCGGCTGGGCGGGTTCTTCAAAGACGTCGTGCTGCTCGAGCAGCCGTCGGTGTCCGACAGCAAGAAGACGGTCAAGGCGCTGCTCGACGAGGCCGGCGTCACCGTGACGCGGTTCGTCCGGTTCGAGGTCGGCCAGCAGTAGCATCAGCCGGATGCGACACGTGCACGCGTTCGGCGACCCATTCCATGACGATGCGCTTGGTCACCTCGACGCGGTCGGTCTGGTGGATGCCATCAAGTCCGGTCGGGTCGGCAGGGCCGAGGTCGTCGAGGCGGCCATCGCGCGCACCGAAGCCGTCAACTCTGCTCTGAATGGCTTGGCGTACGAGGCATTCGACCGGGCCCGCGCCCAAGCTGACGCGGCGCCGAAGGCCGGCTTTTTCAGCGGCGTGCCCTCGTTCGTCAAGGACAACGTCGACGTCGCCGGACTGCCGACCATGCGGGGCACCGACGCGTGGCCGCCGCGGCCGGCTGAGGCCGACGGCGAGTTCACCCGTCTGTATCTGGCCACCGGGGTGACGCCGCTGGGCAAAACGCAGATGTCGGAGTATGGCTTCAGCGCCTCGGCCGAACACCCCCGGCTCGGAGCGGTGCGCAATCCGTGGAACACCGACCACACCGCGGGCGCATCGTCGTCGGGCTCTGGCGCGTTCGTCGCCGCCGGTGCGGTTCCGATCGCACACGCCAACGACGGCGGCGGCTCCATCCGAATTCCCGCGTCCTGCAACGGACTTGTCGGGCTGAAGCCGTCGCGTGGCCGACTACCGCTGGACAAAGAAGTGAGCCAGATGCCGATTCGCATCGTGGCCAACGGGGTGCTCAGCCGATCGGTGCGCGACACTGCGGCGTTTTACCGTGAGGCCGAACGCATCTGGCCCGCGCCAAAACTCCCGTCGATCGGCGACGTGCGGCGCGCCGGCAAGCAGCGGCTGACGGTCGCCGTCATCACCCGCTCGCTCCTGCGCGAGTGCAGCCCCGAAGTGCGCGAGCTGACGCTGAAATCCGCCGGGCTGCTCGAAGAACTGGGCCACCGCGTCGACCATCTCGAAAAGCCGCCGGTGCCAGACAGTTTCGCCGCCGACTTCGTGCTGTATTGGGGGCTGCTGGCGATGGGCCAGATTCAGCAGAACCGGCGCGCCATCGACGGGTTCGACGTCAGCCGGCTGGATAACCTGTCCCGCGGCCTGGATCGGCACGCACGCCGCAATCTGCACCGCATTCCACTGGCCCTCGTGCGGTTGGCTCGCGCGCGACGGCACACAGCGAGGCTGGCGCGCACCTATGACCTGGTGTTGACGCCGACGTTGGCCGACGAGCCACCGCGGATCGGATATCTCGACCCGACCGCCGACTACCAGCAGATCATCGACCGCTTGGAGGAGTGGGTCGCTTACACACCGTTGCAGAACGTCACCGGGGAGCCGGCCATCTCGTTGCCGCTGGCGACGTCCGCCAACGGGTTGCCGGTGGGCATGATGTTTTCCGCGCCGACGGGACTGGAAGCCCGGTTGCTGGAAGTGGCTTACGAACTCGAAGACGCCCGGCCGTGGGCGCGCATTCACGACGTTTAGTCGGGTCCTAGCGTCTCCAACATCCGTTTGAACTCGCGCTGCTCTGCTGCGGACAGCTTGGCCAGTATGCGCGCGTCGGCCTCCCGAACGGCGATCTCGGCGCGCTTCAACAGCGTCCGACCATCGGCGGTGAACGACGCGGGCAGCGCACGACCCGAGGCCACCGACGCGGGCCGGGTCACCACCTGCGCGTTCTCCAGCCGGTGCAGCACCGTGTTCATCGCCTGTGGCGAGACGTTGCCCAGCCGGGCCAGCTCGGCACTGGATGCCCCCGGGCTCATGGAAAGCATTCGCATGCAGACGAATTCGGGCAGCGTCAGCCCAAGCGGGCTCAGCGCGGCGGCTACCTCGGGTCGCAGCGCCGTCATAGCCTGATGCAGCAGGTAGCCAAGTGGCGCGTCTTCGGTTCCTCCCATATCAACTATATTGACATATATCAGCCGCATTGATATACCTGGGGCTATGACTGAAACGCAGAGATTCGATTTCGATTTCGATCCGGCCTACCGTGGCGAGGCTTCCGAGTTCGGGGAGGGCGTTCGGCCGCCATGGAGTCTGGGCGAGCCGCAGCCAGAGATCGCCGCGCTCATCGACCAGGGCAAAATCAAGGGCGACGTGCTCGACGCCGGTTGCGGCGAGGCGGCGTTGTCGATGTATATGGCGGCGTTGGGGCACAACACCGTCGGGCTGGACGCCTCGCCCACCGCGATCAAGCTGGCCAAAGAGGCGGCTGCCGCGCGCGGGCTGACCAGCGCCTCGTTCGAGGTGGCCGACATCTCCTCGTTTACCGGCTACGACGGCCGGTTCGACACGATCGTGGACAGCACGCTGTTCCATTCCATGCCCGTTGAGTTGCGAGACGGATACCAGCGGTCGATCGTCCGCGCCGCCGCACCTGGCGCGTCGTATTTCGTGCTGGTCTTCGACCGAACGGGTATGCCCGACGGTCCGGCCAACCCGGTCACCGAAGACGAATTGCGTGACGTCGTATCGCGGTACTGGGTGATCGATGAGATCCGGCCGGCCAGGATTCACGCCAACTTCCCCCACGAGAACTCTCCCGAGTTCCCCTTTGCTGACGTCCGCGACGAGGGTAACGGGCGCAAGTCCGTGCCGGCCTGGCTGCTGTCCGCGCACTTGGCCTGACCCGAAAGCCATTACAGCCGATGGAGTTGGCTGAACTCCTCCAGGTGTGCAGCCACCTCCAACGGCCCGGCATAGACGGCGGCGGCGCCCGCGTGTTCCAGAGCCTCGCGGGCAATGCCGCCGGATAGCACCGCCGCTGTCGGCACCCCGGCGCGTAGGCCCGCCTGCACATCCCACACGGTGTCACCGACGAAGATGGCCTCGGCCGGGTCGGCCTCGATGCGTTCCAACGCGACGGCCACGATGTCCGGATGCGGTTTTGCGCGCTCGGCGTCGGCGGATGACGTGACCGCGCAGATCAGCTCTTCGGCGTCGAGCGCACTGCGCAGTACGCTAAGTTCCTCCTCGCCGGCCGACGTGGCCAGAACCGATCGCCAGCCCAGCTCTGCGAGTTTCTCGAGCAGCTCCCGCGCTCCGGGGAGGGGCCGGATCAGCGGCGCGAAGTCGAGAAAGTAGCGGGTGTGCAGTTTTTCGATGCGTGCGCCGTGCGCGTCGGCCAGCTGGTCGCCGAGCAGGATGCGGACGAGTTCGGAACCCGAGCGGCCGATCAGGCCAAGGATCCGCCAGCACGGCACCTCCTTGCCCACATCGAGGAACGCCCGGTGCCACGCCACGACGTGGTGGAAGTTGGAATCGAGCAGTGTGCCGTCGAGGTCGAACAGGACGGCGGGTTTGTCGGCGGTGTCGAGACCCCGCGGAGATTCGACCCGGGTGGGTTGCACCATCACATAGACCTTTCCGTGGGGGTAACGATGGCGGAGGGTACCCCGCAAACGACCAAATAACGCAGCGCAAAGCGGGATTGGTCGGCGCGGACACCGGGTAGTCCGGGGACAAATCCGGGGGCTCGGGTGAGCCGGTAAAGCAGTCTGCCGAGGGTGACAGCACAAGGATCGCGAGAACAACCATGCCGAAGACAACCAGGGGCGGCGAGCCCAAGAAGAACGAGTTGCCCAGCACGCTGCGCCGTTCCGGCAGCAAGGCCCAGCGTACGTTCGCCAAAGCGCATGACGCGGCCGCCGAACAGTACGGCAGCGAGGAGCGTGCCCACCGCGTCGCTTACTCGGCGCTCAAGTACAGCTTCGAGAAGGTCGGCGATCGCTGGTTGCGCAAGGAGAAGAAGGGCCCCTCGGACGCACGCGCCGAGCGCGGCGGGTTGAACAACCCAATCCCGTCGGCTGAAGGCGTCGACGCCAATGCCAGCAAGCGACACCTGCTCGACATCGCCCGCCGACTCGACGTCCGCGGCCGGTCGACGATGGACAAGTCGGAGTTGGTCGACGCGATCAAGAAGCACAACCGCCGGGCCAGCGATCGATAGGCACTGCAGGTGTGTTGTCCACCACACCAGCCGAGGGTGCCGTCGCTGACCATTTGTTCGAGAATTCCGCGTCTGCGCTGGCCAGCACCGCGGTGGGCGCTTGAGACCACTGCGCCCCAGCTTGATCGCGGTAGGGCCGGCGGGCCTGTCAGCGTCCGATCGGGCAAACTCGAGAGGATGCTGAAAACTTTGGTTGTCAACTGGTGCCGGCTAGTTGTCAGTTCGCGCACTGCGGATGCGGCGAGTACCTAAGCTCATGAGATCAATTAGGCAAACAATGAGTTTCCCCGCGCTTCGTCACCCCCCGGACAAAGAGTGCACCATGGCAGGCCGCCAGCATGATCTGCGGATCAGTTCCACTCATGTGGCGGATGCTTGCGTGCTCACCGTCGTCGGTGCGCTGAACGCCGCGACCTACAACCCGTTGCGCGAGGCCATCATCAAAGAGGCCCTTGATGAACCTCGTGGTGTCATCATCGATGCCAGCAGGCTGACCGTTCGAGACGACGCCGCGTGGGCCGTGTTCACCAGTGCCAGCTGGCAGATCGCCGAGTGGCCGGACATCCCGATGGGCTTGGTCTGCGCCCACGAACAAGGCCGGAATGCCTTGCGCCGCAACGGCATAAGTCGGTACGTACCCGTCTACGCAACGCTTGAGCGCGCATTCACCGAGCTTTCCGCCAATGGGCTCCGCCGGTACCGGCGGCGGGCCCGCGCTTCGCTTCCGGCCAAGATGACCAGCATTCGCCGGTGCCGGGAATTGACCACAGAGTGGCTGACGGCATGGTCGAGAACCGACTTCGTCCATGCTGTGTCCACTGTCGCCACCGAACTGGTGGAAGCCACCCTTGCGGAGACCGACCGCGAGTTCTCACTTCGCCTGGAAACCGATGGGTCGACCATGTCGGTCGTGGTACAACACGTCGGCATCGCGAACCCGGTGCGCCCGAGATCCTCCGACGGCAGCATCTCCGGGCTTGACTTGGTGGCGGCCAACTCCCGGTCTTGGGGTGTCTACGACACCTCGACCG
This sequence comes from Mycobacterium sp., assembly GCA_035642975.1. Lineage (GTDB taxonomy): Bacteria > Actinomycetota > Actinomycetes > Mycobacteriales > Mycobacteriaceae > Mycobacterium. The sequence continues at coordinate 20,565 of DASQRI010000220.1, read as the reverse complement.
CTTACACCATTTATGCGGTGATCGGCCCCGAAAACCGCTTCTGAGCATTCGAATTCGCTATTCCGCCCGCACGGAGAATCGTTCCGGGACCGCCGACAGCAACCGAAGTGCGCAGCTAAGGTGTCTTTACAATTTCCCCTTTTTTCTCATTAAGTAACAGTCGTCTCGAGTTTTCTGGGCTTTTAGGGCAAAAGCGGGCGTCGGCGACCCATTTGTGTTTCAGGCAAAAGCGAATGGGTATCGCAAATCAGTGCGGTGATCTTCCATGACGCAAATAGGGAGCAAACCGTTCGGACAAGAGAACATCACGGAACGAGAGGAGTTAGCGTGAAGTTAAGCTCGACAACGGTAAAGACCGTTATTGGAGCCACCGGGATAGCAGCGGCCAGTGTTTTCGCGGCGGCCACCGCGGTTGCAGCTCCGCCGACGATGGGCGGATTCGGCGCCAGCGAGCAGCTCGTGGACGGGCCGCTGATCACCAACTACACGGTGAGCAACCTGGAGCCGTCCAATGTCACCATTCCCGGCTACATGCCGAAGGGTCAGCTATACCAGGCGAACATCGCCGTCCAGGCGAACAGCGGAACAATCACGCCGCTGGTGTCTGACTTCAATGCGCGCGCCGGCAATGGCGGCCAGCAGTACCGGGTGATCGACACGGTTCCGCTTCCCAATGGGCTGAGCCCGGCGCCGATTCTGCAGGGCAGCCAGTCGACGGGAACGCTGTACTTCGACGTCACCGGTGCGCAGCCTAACCAGGTTGTCTACAACGACGGCGTGCAGGACGTTCTGCTCTGGAGCTGACACGCTGAAGTGTTCGGGCGTCTCGAACTCCCCGCGTCACGGCTGGTGGCGCGGGGAGGGTCGTCTGATGACCCATACATAACTCGGTCCGCGGATTGCCCGGCGCTCGATTGGGTATGGAACAGGGTATGAGTGATAGCGATCACAGGCCTGCCGCGGTGCGCGAGCAGGCACGACAACAGGCCGATGAGGCGCGCACCGCAATGGCGGACAAGCGTGAGGGCAAGGCCGGCGGGCTGAGCGGCTGGGTGGCTGAACGGGCGGGGGAGTGGGATCTCAGTGGTCCGGACGAGGCCAGCCTGCAACGCCAGAAGTTCTTCTGGAATGTGCTGGTGGATTACTGGTTCCGGATGGAGATCGACGGTTGGGAGAACATCGGAGACCCGCCGGCGTTGCTGATCGGCATCCATTCCGGCGCGCCGTTCGTGTGGGACGCCTGGACGGTCGGCCTGCAATGGTGGCGGCGGTTCGGTCAGGAACGGACCCTGCACGGCACCGCCCACGACGCGCTGATGGCCATTCCGGGGTTCGGCCGGTACTTCCGTTCGATGGGGGTGTTGCCCGCGGCTCCGGATGCCATCGCGACAGCGCTCGCCGAAGGGCACGATGTGGCGCTGTGGCCCGGCGGCGAGGTGGATTCGCTGCGACCGTGGAGTGAACGAGACCGGGCCAACCTGGCGGGGCGAACGGGCTTCGTGAAGATGGCGATTCGCGCGGGAGTGCCGATCGTGCCGATCGCCACCGTCGGCGGCGCCGACGCCATGCCGGTGCTGATTCGCGGCGACCGACTCTCGCGCGCATTGCGACTGGATCGGCTGTTGCGGCTCAAGGTTTTTCCGCTGGCCATCTCGCTGCCCTGGGGAATCGCCCCCGCCGCGCTACCCCAGCTGCCGTTGCCGGCCAAGATCCGGACCCGGTTCATGCCCGCCATCGAACTCGACCACGATCCCGACCGCGCCGACGACGACGATTACGTCGAGCGCAAGTATCACGAGGTTGAGGACAGCATTCAGAGCGGAATGGATGCGCTGGCCCGCAAGCGGGCGTTGCCCGTGTTCGGCTGATCAGCCGTCAAAGGCACTGGGGCAGAGCGTAATAACGCGAAGACGGGGCCCGGTCCGTAACGGACCGGGCCCCTGATCTCACGACTTAGTGCTGGTGGGACTGCTGGCGCTTCTCGGCCGTCTCCGCACCGGCACGAGCGGCTTCCGCTTCGGCTTCCTTCTTCGCAGCGTCACGCTGCGCTTGAGCCTTGTCCTGCTGAGCCTCGCCCTCTTGCTCGAGGTCTTTGTTGCCAAGCACGCTGCCGACGGCTTCCTTGGCCAAGCCCTTGCCGCCTTCAACGACGCCCTTCACAGCTTCTTCCGGTCCACTCTTGTTGTCGTCCGACATCTAAGTCCTCCTCGTTAATATCCGTCCCGTCACCAGCCAATTGCTGAACCGGTGTGGGCGCGGCCGCGCTAGTTGTGGCTTTTCGCGCCGCGTGTTGCCGCATTCCCGTGGTCCGCGGAGCCCAAACCTCTTTCGCGGCTTAGCCATCTGCGACTCGCCGCAGCCGGCGGCGCAATCGCTGGTAGACCGGCCGCGGTTACACGCTGTGACGCTGAACACGCCGCGGGCCGCGACGAATCCAACGGCGCGGTGAGCGGGCCGCCCTGCAATCTGCGGGCTCGGCGTGCGATTGACGTTGTCCAGCAAAGTGTTTCGTCGTTATGCTCGCATCTGGGTGGACTCGTGGAGTTGGAACGACGGCGACGATTCGCGCCGGACGGCACGTTGCTGGAGGGGCCGGCCACCGCGGCCTGACGCGCTCGTCGCAGGGCGGCGACGCGGGCCGCTTAGGCCGGTCGAGGGCACAATCCGGCCGACTCCTGAGACGGGCGGCATGACCATGAGGCAGGATGGACCCTGCTGTTGGGCAATAGCCGTCGTGGAGATAGCTGGGCGGCGCCCTTCCATGCGAGGAGTCTGATGACGGAGCAGGAGCCGACGAGTACCAACGGCGCCGACGCATTTCCGCCGGACCACCAATACCCCGCTGACGGGCCGGAAAGTCGGCCCAAATACACCCGGGTGCTGCTCAAACTCGGCGGCGAGATGTTCGGCGGCGGCCAGGTCGGACTGGATCCCGACGTGGTCGCGCAGGTCGCCCGCCAGATCGCCGAGGTGGTCCGCACCGGCGTACAGGTCGCCGTGGTGATCGGCGGCGGCAACTTCTTCCGCGGCGCGCAGCTGCAGCAGCGCGGCATGGAGCGAACCCGCTCAGACTACATGGGCATGCTCGGAACTGTGATGAATAGTCTTGCGCTGCAGGACTTTCTGGAAAAAGAGGGCATCGCCACCCGGGTCCAGACGGCGATCACGATGGGCCAGGTCGCCGAGCCCTACATTCCGCTGCGAGCTCGCCGCCACCTGGAGAAGGGGCGGGTGGTGATCTTCGGCGCCGGGATGGGGCTGCCGTATTTCTCGACCGACACCACCGCCGCACAGCGCGCCCTGGAGATCGGCGCGGACGTTGTCTTGATGGCCAAGGCGGTCGACGGGGTGTTCACCGAGGATCCGCGAGTGAACCCGCGGGCCGAGTTGCTCACGGCTATCACGCACCGGGAAGTCATCGACCGCGGGCTGCGGGTGGCCGACGCGACCGCATTCAGCTTGTGCATGGACAATGGCATGCCGATCCTGGTGTTCAACCTGCTTACCGATGGCAATATCGCTCGGGCCGTTGCGGGTGAGAAAATTGGAACGCTGGTCACCACCTAGGAGAGGAGGAGCGGCGCAGAATGCCGCCGGCGACGATGCAGAGCGTAGCGATGAGGAGGAGCGGCGCAGAATGATCGACGAAACTCTCTTCGACGCCGAAGAGAAGATGGAAAAGGCCGTGTCGGTGGGCCGTGACGACCTATCGACCATCCGGACCGGCCGGGCGAATCCGAGCATGTTCTCCCGCATCGTCATCGACTACTACGGTGCGACCACCCCGATCACCCAGCTGGCCAGCATCAACGTCCCCGAAGCGCGGCTGGTCGTCATCAAGCCGTACGAGACGAGCCAACTCAGGCCCATCGAGAACGCGATTCGCAACTCTGACCTGGGCGTTAACCCGACCAATGACGGCACCCTGATCCGCGTCGCGGTGCCACAGCTGACTGAGGAGCGTCGTCGCGAACTCGTCAAGCAAGCCAAGGCCAAGGGCGAGGACGCCAGGGTCACGGTGCGCAACATCCGTCGTAAGGCGATGGAGGAATTGCACCGCATCCGCAAGGACGGCGAGGCCGGCGAGGACGAGGTCACGCGCGCGGAGAAGGACCTGGACAAGGCCACGCACCAGTACGTGAACCAGATCGACGAGCTGGTCAAGCACAAGGAAGGCGAGCTGCTGGAGGTCTAACGGCCGTTCAGCAAACGACGCTCGTGGCAGACACTGGTACCGGCGCAGACACCCCGGCCGAGGGTTCGGTGCAACAGGCCCTACCGACCAAGCGGAAGAAGTCGCGGGCCGGCCGGAATTTGCCGGCGGCGATCGCCGTCGGTGCAGCCCTCGCCTTCACCATCGTTGCGATCTTGATTTGGGACCGATACCTCTGGGTTCTACTGGTCGCTGCCGGCATGGCCGTGGCGACTCATGAGGTGGTGCGGCGGCTGCGCGAGGCCGGTTTTGTCATCCCGCTCGTGCCACTGCTCGTCGGCGGGCAACTCATGGTCTGGCTGACGTGGCCGTACCACGCGGCCGGCACACTGGCTGGGTTCGGCGTCACGGCCGTGGTCTGTATGTTCTGGCGGTTGGCGCTGCAGGGCACGCCCACACCGCACGACTCGGCCGGTACCGATTCGCCGCCAGCGAATTACCTGCGCGACGTCGCGGCCACGGTCTTCCTGGCCGCCTGGGTGCCGCTGTTCGGGTCCTTCGGTGTGCTGCTGGTCTATCCCCACGACGGATCCGGCCGGGTGTTCTGCCTGATGATCGGCGTGGTTTGCTCCGACGTCGGCGGTTATGCCGTCGGCGTGCTCTTCGGCAAGCATCCGATGGTCCCGGCGATCAGCCCGAAGAAATCGTGGGAGGGGCTGGTCGGTTCGCTGTTCTTCGGGATCACCGCGACCACTCTGACCGCGACCCTGCTGACCCATAAACCGGTCTGGATCGGCCTGCTGCTGGGCCTGATGATCGTGGCCACCGCCACCCTCGGCGACCTGGTGGAATCGCAAATCAAACGTGACCTGGGCATCAAGGACATGGGCCGCATCCTGCCCGGCCACGGCGGCCTGATGGACCGGCTGGACGGAGTCCTGCCGTCGGCGGTGGCGACCTGGACCGTCCTGACGTTGTTGTCCTGAGGTCGCCCGCGATGAAACAACACTTGGTATTCGATGCACCGCGCCGGGGTCTGCCACCCCGGCATCTGGCTGACCTCGACGACGGCGCATGCGTCGAGACCGTAGCCGCGCTGGGCCTGCCGGCGTTTCGCGCCAAACAGCTTGCGCACCAGTACTACGGCCGGTTGATCGCCGACCCGCAGCAGATGACCGACCTGCCGGCCGCGGTCCGCGCTCAGGTGGGCCGGGCCCTGTTTCCCAACCTGCTGGCGGCGACCCGCGAAATCACCTGCGACGCCGGCCAGACCCGCAAGATGCTGTGGCGGGCGATCGACGGCACCACCTTCGAGTCGGTGCTGATGCGCTACCCGCAGCGCAACACGGTGTGCATTTCATCGCAGGCCGGCTGCGGCATGGCCTGCCCGTTCTGCGCGACCGGGCAGGGCGGTCTGACCCGGAACCTGTCCACCGCTGAGATCGTCGAACAGGTGCGTGCGGCGGCCGTGGAGGCGCGCGACGACTGGGGCGACCGGCTGTCCAACGTGGTGTTCATGGGCATGGGGGAGCCGCTGGCCAACTACGCCCGGGTGCTGGCGGCGGTGCGTCGCATCACCGGGTCGGCGGAAAAGGGCTCCGGCTTCGGGATCTCGGCGCGGTCGGTGACGGTGTCGACGGTCGGTCTGGCCCCGGCCATCCGCAAATTGGCTGACGAGCGGCTCGGGGTCACGTTGGCGCTGTCGCTGCATGCTCCCGACGACGAGCTGCGCGACACGCTGGTACCGGTCAACAACCGGTGGAAGATCAGCGAGGCGCTGGATGCCGCCCGCTACTACGCCGACCAGACCGGTCGCCGGGTTTCGGTGGAATACGCGCTGATCCGCGATGTCAACGACCAGCCGTGGCGCGCGGACCTGCTGGGCAAGCGGCTGCACCGCGCGTTGGGCCCGCTGGTGCACGTGAACCTCATCCCGCTGAACCCCACGCCCGGCAGCGACTGGGACGCCAGCCCCAAGCCTGCGGAGCGCGAGTTCGTTCGGCGGGTTCGTGCCAGTGGAGTGACCTGCACCGTGCGGGACACCCGCGGCCGCGAGATCGCCGCCGCCTGCGGCCAGCTCGCCGCCGAAGGCGGGTAGCTGGAGCGCAGGCGAATCGGGCCGAGCCTGCGGCCAGTTGGCCGCTGAGCTGCCTACTTGAGCCAGCCGCGTCGGCGGCCCCACCAGTCGCGCACCAGGAAGAAGAGGGCGAGCACCGCGAAGCCGATCACCCACAGGTCCTCGACGTGGCCGACGTGATTGCCGTCCAGAAACATCAGCAGCAGGAACACGATGAACGCGCCCACGAAGTGCCAGTTGCGGTAGTTGATCTTGCTCCAGCCCCAGTTCGCGGATGGCACATCAGCGACGTCGACCCCGCTGGAGCGCTCCACCTCGGTACTGGCCACGACAACTCCTCCGGTCGGGATTGGGGTGCTTCGACATTCTGGCATATCGAGATTCGTCGGGCGCGTCGGTGGCGCGGCACAATAAGTGGGTGACCAGCCACCGCCTCAAAGTTTTGGTGCTGGGCAGTACTGGCTCCATCGGCACCCAGGCGCTTGAGGTCATCGCCGCCAACCCGGATCGCTTCGAGCTGGTCGGGCTGGCCGCCGGGGGCGCCAACCTGGCCCTGCTCGCCCGCCAGCGCGCCGAAACCGGGGTGACCAATGTCGCTGTCGCCGACGAGCGCGCCGCGCAGGACCTCGGCGACGTGCCGTACCACGGGCCGGACGCGGTCATTCGGCTGATCGAGAACACCGAGGCGGACGTCGTGCTCAATGCGCTGGTCGGCGCGCTGGGGCTGCAGCCCACGCTGACCGCGCTGGCCTCGGGTGCCCGGCTGGCCCTGGCGAATAAGGAGTCGCTGATCGCCGGCGGTCCGCTGGTGCTGGCTGCGGCGCGGCCGGGCCAGATCGTGCCGGTGGACTCCGAGCACTCGGCCCTGGCGCAATGCCTGCGCGGCGGCGGCGCCGACGAAGTCGCCAAGCTGGTGCTCACCGCCTCGGGCGGCCCGTTCCGCGGCTGGTCGGCGGCCGAGCTCGAGCACGTCACGCCCGACCAGGCCGGCGCGCACCCCACCTGGTCGATGGGCCCGATGAACACCTTGAACTCGGCGTCGCTGGTCAACAAGGGACTTGAGCTCATTGAGGCGCATCTGCTGTTCGGCATCCCGTACCAGCGCATCGAGGTCGTCGTGCACCCGCAGTCGATCGTGCATTCCATGGTCACGTTCACCGACGGCTCGACGATCGCGCAGGCCAGCCCACCGGACATGAAACTGCCCATCGCGCTGGCCCTGGGCTGGCCGACCAGAGTGCCCGGTGTGGCGGCGGCCTGCGACTTCTCCACCGCGTCGAGTTGGGAGTTCGAGCCGCTGGACGACCAGGTCTTCCCGGCTGTCCAGCTGGCCCGTCAGGCCGGCGAAAAGGGCGGTTGCCTGACCGCCGTCTACAACGCCGCCAACGAGGAAGCGGCCGAGGCTTTCCTGGCCGGCCGGATCGGTTTCGGGGCAATCGTGCGCACAATCGCCGACGTCCTGTGCGCCGCCGACCAGTGGGCCGCTGAACCCGCTACCGTGGAGGATGTACTTGACGCTCAGCGCTGGGCCCGCGAGAAGGCCAGGCGCCTGGTTGAGCGAGGCACACAGGAGGTTCTACCAACGCGATGATGTTCGTTATCGGCATCGTGCTGTTCGCGCTCGCCATCTTGATTTCGGTGGCGCTGCATGAGTGCGGCCATATGTGGGTCGCGCTGGCCACCGGGATGAAGGTGCGCCGCTATTTCGTCGGCTTCGGCCCGACGCTGTGGTCGACCCGCCGCGGCGAGACCGAGTACGGCGTCAAGGCCATCCCGGCCGGCGGCTTCTGCGACATCGCCGGCATGACCTCGGTCGAAGAGCTCGAGCCCGACGAGCGTGACCGTGCGATGTACAAGCAGAAGACCTGGAAACGCGTCGCGGTGTTGTTCGCCGGGCCGGGGATGAACTTCGTCATCGGCCTGGTGCTGATCTACGCCATCGCGGTGATCTGGGGGCTGCCCAACCTGCATCCCACCGCAGTCATCGGTCAAACAGCTTGCGCCGCTTCGGAAGCCACGCAGGGCGAGTTCGAGAAGTGCACGGGAGTCGGACCGGCGGCTGCCGCTGGCCTCCGCGCCGGCGACGTGGTGGTCAAAGTCGGCGACACCCCGGTGTCCGACTTCTCCGATATGGCCGCCGCGGTGCAGAAGCTGCACGGCACCGTTCCGGTCGTGATCAAGCGCGACGGCCAGACCATGACCAAATACGTCGACATCGCCCAGCGTCGGCGCTGGGTCACCGACGGCAACGGCGGCGCGAAGCCGTCGACGATCGGCGTGATGGGGGTGGTGGGCACCCCGACCGGGCCGACCCACTACAACCCGATCACCGCGGTGCCGGGCACCTTCGCCTTCACGGGCAATCTTTCGGTGCTGCTGGGCAAGTCGCTGATCGCGATCCCGACCAAAGTCGGCGCGCTGATCCACGCGATCAGCGGCGGGCAGCGTTCGCTCGACACCCCGATCAGCGTCGTCGGCGCCAGCATCATCGGCGGCGACACCGTGGACCACGGCGTCTGGATGGCGTTCTGGTTGTTCCTGGCGCAGCTGAACTTCATTCTGGGCGTCATCAACCTGGTGCCATTGCTGCCGTTCGACGGCGGGCATATCGCCATCGCGTTATACGAAAAGCTGCGCAACATGATTCGGGCGGCCCGCGGCAAAGTCGCCGCCGCGCCGGTGAACTACCTCAAACTGATGCCCGCAACCTATGTGGTGTTGGTATTGGTCGTCGGCTACATGCTGTTGACGGTGACCGCCGACGTGGTCAACCCGATCCGACTGTTCCAGTAAGCCGAAAACGAAGGCTCGCGGAAAAACAAGGAAGCGAAGGCAAAACAGTGACCACAGGTCTGGGCATGCCGGCAGCCCCGGCGCCCACGCTGGCGCCGCGTCGTAAGACGCGCCAGCTGATGGTCCGGGATGTCGGTGTGGGTAGCGATCACCCGATTTCGGTGCAGTCGATGTGCACCACCAAAACCCACGACGTCAACGCGACCTTGCAGCAGATCGCCGAGCTGACCGCCGCGGGCTGCAACATCGTCCGGGTGGCCTGCCCGCGCCAGGAAGACGCCGACGCCTTGCCGGCGATCGCCAAGAAGAGCCAGATCCCGGTCATCGCCGACATCCACTTCCAGCCGAAATACATCTTCGCGGCGATCGACGCCGGCTGCGCCGCCGTGCGGGTCAACCCCGGCAACATCAAAGAATTCGACGGCCGCGTCGCCGAGGTCGCCAAGGCCGCCGGCGCCGCCGGTATCCCGATCCGCATCGGCGTCAACGCCGGCTCGCTGGACAAGCGGTTCATGGAGAAGTACGGCAAGGCAACGCCGGAAGCGCTCGTCGAGTCGGCGCTGTGGGAGGCCTCGCTGTTCGAGGAGCACGGCTTCGGCGACATCAAGATCAGCGTCAAGCACAACGACCCGGTGGTGATGGTCGCCGCCTACGAGCAGCTCGCCGCGCAGTGCGACTACCCGCTGCACCTCGGCGTCACCGAGGCCGGACCGGCTTTCCAGGGCACCATCAAGTCCGCCGTCGCGTTCGGTGCACTGCTGTCGCGGGGGATCGGCGACACCATCCGGGTGTCGCTGTCGGCGCCACCGGTCGAGGAAGTCAAGGTCGGCAGTCAGATTCTCGAATCGCTGAATCTGCGGCCGCGCGGCCTGGAGATCGTGTCCTGCCCGTCGTGCGGTCGTGCCCAGGTCGACGTCTACACCCTGGCCAACGAGGTCACCGCCGGTCTGGACGGGCTCGATGTTCCGCTACGGGTGGCCGTGATGGGCTGCGTGGTCAACGGCCCGGGGGAGGCGCGCGAGGCCGACCTCGGTGTCGCGTCGGGCAATGGCAAGGGTCAGATCTTCGTTCGCGGCGAAGTGATCAAGACCGTGCCCGAAGCGCAGATCGTCGAGACGCTGATCGAAGAAGCCATGCGGTTGGCCGCGGAAACCGGCGGCACGGAGACAACGTCGAGCGGTTCTCCGGTTGTGACCGTAAGCTGACGGTGGCCCAATTGGGCTAAGTGTCTGGTCGCAGAAAGAGTCAGTATGTCGGCTCCGCCCATCCGTCGTTTAGTCAGCGAGCGACGGGTGTCGGTAGTGCGTGACGGCGCATCGGTGCGCCGTGTCTTCGACGACGATCCGGTCGGGTCATGCATGGTCGCGGCCCGGGTCGCCGATCACGGTATCGACCCCAACTCGATCGGCGGCGAGCTGTGGACGCGCCGCGGCCCGGCAGAGTCCCTGTGCTACGCGGGCGCGAACCTGATTCCGTTGCGCGGCAAGCTAAGCGATCTCTACGCGTTCGCCGATGCCGCGCTGACCGCGTCGCGACGGTGTTCGTCGCTGGTCGGGCGGGCCGAGTTGGTGATGCCGATGTGGCAACGACTCGAACCGGCCTGGGGACCGGCGCGCGACGTGCGGGCGCAGCAGCCGTTGATGTCGCTGACCACAATGCCGACCTGCGCGATCGACCCCGGGGTGCGCCAGGTCAAGCCCGACGAGATCGATACATACCTGGTGGCGGCCATCGACATGTTCATCGGCGAGGTGGGTGTCGACCCGCGGATCGGTGACGGTGGCCGTGGCTACCGGCGCCGGGTTGCCAGCCTGATCGCGGCCGGCCGGGCGTGGGCGCGTTTCGAACACGGCGAGGTGGTCTTCAAGGCCGAAGTGGGGTCCCAGTCACCGTCGGTCAGTCAGATCCAAGGGGTCTGGGTGCATCCCGAGTGGCGGGGCAAGGGCCTGGGGACGGCGGGAACGGCGACGCTGGCGGCGGTGGTCGTCGGCACGGGGCGCATCGCCAGCTTGTACGTCAACGACTTCAACACGGTCGCCCGCGCGACCTACGACCGAATCGGCTTCGTCGAGGTCGGCACGTTCGCGACGGTCCTGCTGGACTGAGCCCGTCGAGCGGTGCTGTTTCCGCGCGAAACGTAAACGGCTGCGACGACTCGCCGCGCCGGGTCGGAGTGGCTTAAGTTTCGGCGCCAGCGCGGACTAGAACAAGGACACCGTATGCAGGCCGCAGTGCGTCGCGATGACATCGAAGTCGCGGTCGCGATGCGCTACAGGCAGGTCCAATCGCAACGCCATCGCGGCGACGAGGCAATCGATGAGGCTGCGCACGGTCTTTCCGCCGCGTCGACAACGTCGGTGGATCGCCGCGGCATCCTCGGCGTCACGTACCGGCGCCAGCGGCTGGATCGTGAAGCGCTGGAGGAAACGCCGCCTCACCGAAGCCGTTGCCTCGTGGGTGGTCCCGATCAACAACTCCATCAGCACCACCTCGGGAACCACCAGGGAGGTTTCGTCTCCAATACGGTCAGCGACCCAACGGCTTGCACTCGAGTCCGGCGTTTTGAAGAAGTCGATCCACACCGAGGTGTCGACGATCATGGCGCGTTATCGCCGTCAGGGCCCGGGGCGGAGAAAGTTTCGATCTCGTCATTGGTGTAGTCGAAGCCCGTGCCCTGCAACGCCAGTGCCTCCGCCGGGCTCAGCGGCTCCCCGACCAGTCGCCGCAATGCTAGATCCACGGCGCTGCGCTTGGAGGTCAGGCGATAAATGCGCTGCGCGGCGGCGACCAGCTCGTCGTCGATCTCAATGTTCGTCCTGGACATAACACCACTCTACACCTCAGGGTGTATCACGGACTCATGGCCAGGCGATTCGCGGTGCGCCCAGAACCGAAGCGTTGGTGGAGTGCTGGCGCGTCGCGACCGAAATTCAGCGACAAGCCCAGCGAGGCGGACCTCGGTGTGTCGCCGCCCGTCGTGGATTCTGAGTTTTAACATCAGCCACAATGACAACTAAAATCACACTGGCATCACAAGCCACAGTTTTGGCTCTTCTTGCAGCGGCCGCGGTCTCGGCGTGCACTCCGCGTCCGGAAGGCCCCACGCCGGCGGCCGAGCGGTTCTTCGCCGCGTTGTCCACCGGCGACACCGCGGCGGCCGCCGAGTTCAGCGACGATCCCAGCGATGCCCGCGAGGTGCTCAACGCGGCGTGGGCCGGCCTGCAAGCCATCCACCTGGACACCCAGATTCTCAGCGCCAAGTACAACGAGGACACCGGGTCGGTGAGCTACCGCTACACCTGGCGTCTGCCGAAGAATCGGACCTGGGCTTACGACGGGCGGCTGAAAATGGCTCGCTACGAAGGCCATTGGCGGGTCCGCTGGAACAGCACCGACTTGCATCCGCGCCTCGGCGAGCATCAGACGTTCGCGCTGCGGGCCGACCCGCCGAAGCGGGCCTCGGTCAACGAAGTCGGCGGCACCGACGTGCTTGCGCCCGGCTACCTCTACCACTACACGCTGGACGCGTCCAAGGCCGGCGCCTACCTGATCACGACGGCCCGCGCGGTGGTCGACGCGCTGCGCCCGTTCGACAACACGCTCGACCCGCAACTTCTGGCCGAACAGGCCAGCGGGACAGGCAAGCCCGTCGATCTGATCACGTTGCGCGTCGACGACAACAACAACGTCGCGCCGGCGATCGGCAGCCTGCCGGGCGTGGTGATCACCCCGCAGGCCGAGTTGCTGCCGACCGACTACCACTTCGCTCCGGCCCTGATCAATCAGGTGAAGAAGGCCGTGATCGACGAACTCGACGGCCAGGCGGGCTGGCGGGTGGTCAGTGTCAACCAGAACAACGTCGACCTCGCGGTGCTGCACGAGGTCGAGCCGTTGCCGGCCCCGTCGGTGTCGATCAGCCTGGACCGAGCCGTGCAGAACGCCGCCCAGCATGCGGTAGACAACCAGAGTCGCCAGGCGATGATCGTGGTGATCAAACCCTCGACCGGCGAGATTCTGGCCGTTGCGCAGAACGCGGCCGCCGACGCCATCGGGCCACTTGCGACCACCGGCCTCTATCCGCCGGGGTCGACGTTCAAGATAGTCACCGCGGGTGCCGTGCTGGAGCGCGACATGGCAAGCCCGAACACGCTTTTGGGCTGCCCCGGACGTCTCGACATCGGGAATCGCACCATCCCGAACTACGGCGGGTTCGATCTGGGCGTGGTGTCGATGTCGCGGGCATTCGCGAGTTCGTGCAACACCACGTTCGCCCAGTTGGCCAGCCGGATGCCACCACGCGGTTTGACCCAGGCCGCCAACCGATACGGCATCGGGCTGGACTACCAGGTCGACGGCATCAGCACGGTCACCGGATCGGTGCCGCCGACGGTCGATATGGCCGAGCGCACCGAAGACGGCTTCGGTCAGGGCAAGGTGCTGGCCTCCCCGTTCGGCATGGCGCTGGCCGCGGCCACCGTGGCTGCCGGTAAGACGCCGGTGCCCAAGCTGATCGAGGGCCGGCCGACCCCGATCACCGGCGACACCACGCCGATCAGCGACAAAATGATCGAGGGTCTGCGCCCGATGATGCGGCTGGTGGTGACCAACGGCACCGGCAAGGAGATCGCCGGCTGCGGCGAGATTTTCGGAAAGACCGGTGAGGCCGAGTTCCCCGGCGGGTCGCATTCCTGGTTCGCCGGCTACCGCGGTGATCTGGCGTTCGCTTCGTTGATCGTCGGGGGCGGCAGTTCGGAGTACGCGGTGCGGATGACCAAGTTCATGTTCGAATCGATGCCCGCCGACTACCTGGCGTGAAAAGCATTCTTTGGCTTAGCTTGAGACGTAAATAGCCTGTGTCCCCCGGGTGCGAGGGGCGCCCGGGGGACACAGGGTTCTTTCGCCGAACTGACGGACAACCCGGGGGCTCCGGGGTATGTCGCTGTTGACTCGACGAATTTGGCGTCTGAACCGGTGGGGTCCCGCCCCCATGCCCCACCGGTCCAGAACGGCCACCTCAGAGAGGTGGATTAATCCCCCCACGAGTGTGCTCGTTCGGCCGGATTCTTCGTGGATGCCCTCGCCGTCGGTGACGGTAGATTGGAACCGCTATGACGCGCCCTGGCGAGCTGAGTGAACTGCGGGTATCGGATGCCGACCGCAACGGCACGCTGCGCCGGCTGCACAACGCGGTTGCGCTCGGGTTGATCGATATCACCGAGTTCGAGGAGCGCTCCTCGCACGTGTCCTACGCCCGGACCCACAACGAGCTGGCCAGCCTGGTGGGTGATCTGCCCGGGCCGGGCGCCATCGTCACCTCCGCCGCCGACCGGGTCGAGTTGCGCGGTTGGGTCGGCTCGCTCAAGCGGCACGGCGAATGGACCGTCCCCACCCGGCTGGCGCTGATGCGCCGGATGGGGTCGGTCGAACTGGACCTGGTCAAGGCGCGATTCGCCGGGCCGGTGGTCGTCATCGAGCTCGACATGAGGTTCGGGTCGGTGGAGGTCCGGTTGCCCGACGGCGCCAGCGCATCCATCGACGACGTCCAGGTGTTCGGCGGCAGCGCCAGCGACCGCCGGAAGACACCGCCGGCCGAGGGCACCCCGCATGTGGTGCTGACTGGTCGGGTGGTGTGCGGCTCGGTGAAAATCAAAGGTCCGCGCCGGTCGCTGCTGCGCCGACGCGGCCGTGCCTGACCCCGCGCTTTACCGATATCCTGGCAGGATGCCCGTTCGTTCCGCGCTGTCTGCCGGCGTGCTCTCGCCGACGCTTCCGGTGCCCAACTCGATCCCGCGCCCGGAATATGTTGGCAAGCCGACGGCGCGCGAGGGCACTGAGCCGTGGGTGCAAACGCCCGAGGTGATCGAGAAGATGCGGGTCGCCGGCCGAATCGCGGCCGCCGCGCTCGCGGAGGCGGGCAAGGCCGTCGCACCCGGCGTCAGGACCGACGCGCTGGACCGCATCGCGCACGACTACATGGTCGACCACGGCGCCTATCCATCGACACTGGGCTACAAGGGTTTCCCCAAGTCGTGCTGCACGTCGCTCAACGAGGTCATCTGCCACGGCATTCCGGACTCCACGGTGGTCGAAGACGGCGACATCGTCAACATCGACGTCACCGCCTACATCGACGGCGTGCACGGCGACACCAACGCCACGTTCCTGGCCGGCGACGTCTCAGAAGAGCACCGTCTGCTCGTCGAGCGCACTCACGAGGCGACCATGCGGGCGATCAAGGCCGTCAAACCGGGCCGTTCGCTGTCGGTTGTCGGGCGCGTCATCGAATCCTACGCAAACCGGTTCGGCTACAACGTCGTTCGCGACTTCACCGGCCACGGCATCGGTACTACGTTCCACAACGGACTGGTGGTCCTGCACTACGACCAGCCTTCTGTCACCACCATCCTCGAGCCCGGGATGACGTTCACCATCGAACCGATGATCAACATCGGCGCGCTGGACTACGAAATCTGGGATGACGGGTGGACGGTGGTCACCAAAGACCGCAAATGGACCGCGCAATTCGAGCACACCTTGCTGGTCACCGAGTCCGGCGCGGAAATACTCACCCTGCCGTGAACCCGTGAGCGGTGCGCTGCTGGTCTGCGGCACCACCTCCGATGCGGGTAAATCGATGGTGGTCGCAGGACTCTGCCGGCTGCTGGCGCGCAAGGGGATTCGGGTCGCGCCGTTCAAAGCGCAGAACATGTCGAACAACTCCGCGGTCACGATCGAGGGCGGCGAGATCGGTCGGGCTCAGGCGATGCAGGCCCGTGCGGCCGGCCTGGCGCCCAGCGTGCGGTTCAACCCGATTCTGCTCAAACCCGGCAGTGACACCACCTCACAACTGGTGATCGGGGGACAGGTCGTCGGCTCGGTCACCGCGGCCGAGTACTGGTCGGACCGCAATCGGTTGGCCGCTATCGTGCAAGACGAATTGGCAAAGTTACGAGCTGAATTCGACGCGGTGATCTGCGAGGGCGCCGGGTCGCCGGCCGAAATCAACCTGCGTGCAACGGACTTGGTGAATATGGGTTTGGCCCGGGCCGCGAATCTGCCGGTGGTCGTGGTCGGCGACATCGACCGGGGCGGGCTGCTCGCGCACCTGTTCGGCACAGTGGCGGTGCTCGAAGCCGACGACCAGGCGCTGATCGCCGGGTTCATCGTGAACAAGTTCCGCGGCGATGTGTCGCTGCTGGAGCCCGGGCTGCGCCAACTCGCCGACCGCACCGGCCGTCCCACCTACGGAGTGCTGCCCTACACCGACGATCTCTGGCTCGACACCGAGGATGCGGTTCCGGTGCTGGCCCACCGCGTGCTGGGCACACCGCAGCCACCCCGCGGCTCGCAGTGGCTTCGGGTCGCGGTGTTGCGGTTGCCCCGCATCTCCAATTCCACCGACGTCGAAGCGCTGGCCTGCGAACCCGGCGTGCTGGTCCGCTGGGTCAGAGAGCCCGCCGACTTGGCCGACACCGACGTGATCGTGCTGCCGGGTACCAAGTCCACCGTCGCCGATCTGGGCTGGCTACGCGAGCGCGGCCTGGACCAGGCCATTCTCGATCATGCCGCGTCGGGCCGGGCCGTGCTGGGCATCTGCGGTGGGTTCCAGATGCTGTGCGGCTCGATCGACGACCCGGTCGAAAGCCGGTCGGGCCGGATCGACGCGATGGGAGTGCTGGACGCCGAGATCGTGTTCGCGCCCGACAAGGTGCTGCGGCGCTGGCAGGGCTCCCTGCACGGCTACGAGATCCACCACGGGCGGGTGTCTCGCTGCGCGGAGGACACCTGGTTCGAGGGGGACGGATGCCCGCAGGGGTATCGGCGTGGCCAGGTGTTCGGGACGCACTGGCACGGCCTGTTCGACAACGACGACTTTCGGCGGCAGTGGTTGACCCTGGCCGCGGCGGCAGCGGGCCGGGACGGATTCGTGGTGGCCGACGGCGTCAACGTGTCGGCGCGACGGGATGCCCAGCTGGATCTGATGGCCGATCTGTTGGACGCCCACCTCGATGTCGACGCCGTTACCGCCCTGCTGGACGACGGCCCGCCACCGCGTCCGACCGTCGTTTCCGCACTGTGTTGACAGTATTTGGCGAACTGTCAAAACACCATCCCATCAAGGGTTTTCGTGGTGACCGTTAATTATTGTCGCCGTCGTCGTCGCAAGCCGACGCATCAGTTCGATGTTGCCAGAACATTTCCAAATACAACTTAACTAACGAACCACACGAAAACGGCCCGCGCGCGGGCCAATTGGCTGTAAT
Organism: Mycobacterium sp.; assembly: GCA_035642975.1. Lineage (GTDB taxonomy): Bacteria > Actinomycetota > Actinomycetes > Mycobacteriales > Mycobacteriaceae > Mycobacterium. The sequence goes on along the minus strand of DASQRI010000220.1, from coordinate 3,278 downwards.
TTGCTGTGGTGCCTTCGACGATGATGACAACCGTCGACGGGTTTCCCATCCAGGTGTGCGACACCGGTCCGGAGAAGGGCTCCGTCGTGTTGCTGCTGTGTGCGGCCCAACGGGCACTCACCGCGTACGAGGCGGTCTGTGAGCGTCTGCACACCGCGTCGCTGCGCACGATCGTTGTCGGCCCGGACCCACGCCTGACACCCAAATCGGTCGTGGGCATTCTCGACGTGCTCGACATCAATTGGTGCACGCTGGTCGGCGACCGCGTCGGCGGCGAGCTCGCCTGGGAACTGGCGGCTACCAGACTGGACCGCTTCACCGGTCTGGTGGTCATCGACCGCGGGCATCCACGGGTCGCCGATGTCGCCGGGGTGATCCGCGACGACCACTGTCCGCCAGTCGAGATCAACACCACCGCGCTGGTCAGCAATCCGGCCGCGCAGGCGGTGGCTCGGGCCAGCCAGCGGTACGTCTACGGCGATTATCGCGTGGTGGATTTGCTCGGACGGCGCAATGCGCACGAGTCGACCGCGCAGCTGGCCGCCGAGATCGTCCTACGCACCAGCACCTGGTGACGGGCGCTGCGAACTTGTCGCGAGACGAACTCCAGCGACTGGTCTCCGCCGGTGATGTCGACACGGTGATCGTCGCGTTCAGCGACATGCAGGGCCGGCTGATGGGTAAGCGGGTTTCGGCGCGGTTTTTCCTCGACGAGGTCGCTGAGGGCGGCGCCGAGTGCTGCAACTATCTGTTCGCCGTCGACGTCGACATGAACACCGTCGGCGGCTATGCGATGTCGGGTTGGGACACCGGTTACGGCGACATGGTGATGATGCCGGACCTGACCACGCTGCGGCGGATTCCGTGGCTGCTCGGCACAGCGTTGGTGCTGGCCGATTTGGTGTGGCACGACGGCAGCCCGATCGAGCCGGCACCGCGCCGCGTGTTGCGCCGCCAACTGGATCGTCTGCGTCAGCGTGGGCTGCGTGCCTATGTCGCCACCGAGCTGGAGTTCATGGTGTTCGACGACACGTATCGGCAAGCCTGGGCGAATGAATACCGCGGGCTGACCCCGGCCAGCGACTACAACATGGACTACGCGGTGATGGCGTCCAGCCGCATCGAGCCGCTGCTGCGCGACATCCGCCAACACATGGAGGGCGCGGGTCTGCGCTGGGAGGCCGTCAAGGGGGAGTGCAACAAGGGTCAGCAGGAGCTCGGGTTCACGTACGACGAGGCGATAGTCACCTGTGACAACCACGGCATCTACAAGAACGGCGCCAAAGAGATCGCCGACCAGCACGGCAAGAGCGTGACGTTCATGGCGAAATACGATGAGCGCGAAGGCAACAGCTGCCACATTCACCTGTCACTTCGGTCGGACGACGACTCCGCGGTGTTCGCCGACGAGGATCAACCACTCGGCATGTCGCAGACGTTTCGAAGCTTCGTCGCCGGCGTGCTGGCCACCTTGCGCGAGCTGACGCTGTTCTACGCGCCGAACATCAACTCCTACAAACGGTTTGCAGATCGCAGCTTCGCGCCCACCGTGGTGGTGTGGGGAGTGGACAACCGGACCTGCGCGGTGCGCATCGTCGGTCACGGCGACAACTTGCGGGTGGAGTGCCGGGTGCCCGGCGGCGACGTCAACCAGTACCTGGCCGTCGCGGCGCTGATCGCCGGTGGGCTGCACGGCATCGAACAAAGTTTGCCGTTGCCGGAGCCGTGCGCGGGCGATGCCTATCAGATGAGTGAGCCCGGCAAGGACAGCAAGGCCGAGCGGTTGCCCGGTACCCTGGCCGAAGCTGCGGCCCTTTTCGACGGGTCGGCGGTCGCCCGGCAGGCGTTCGGCGAGGCAGTGGTCAGCCATTACGTCAACAACGCCCGCGTCGAGGTGACCGCGTTCAACGAGGCAGTCACCGATTGGGAGAGGGTTCGCGGGTTTGAGCGGTTCTAGACCGGTCATTGGCTTGACCACCTATCTCGCCCAATCCCAGACCGGCATCTGGGACGTCCAGGCCAGCTTTCTGCCCGCCGGCTACTTCCAGGGCCTCACGGCGGCCGGCGGTGTGGCAGTGCTCTTGCCGCCGCAGCCGGTGGATCCCGACATCGCCGAGCGAGTGCTCGACAGCCTGGACGCCCTGCTGGTCACTGGCGGCAGGGACATCGACCCTGCCGCGTACGGCCAGCAGCCCCACCCGGCCACCGATGAGCCCGGCACCCAGCGTGACACGTGGGAATTCACGCTGCTGCACGCGGCGCTCAAGCGCCAGGTGCCGGTGCTGGGCATCTGCCGCGGTGCGCAGGTGCTCAACGTCGCACTCGGTGGGACGCTGCATCAACACCTGCCCGACGTCATCGGGCACAGCGGGCACCGGGCCGGCAACGCGGTGTTCACCACGCTGCCAGTGCGCACCGTGCCAGGCACCCGGCTGGCCGGGCTGGTCGGTGAATCCGTCGACGCGCGGTGCTATCACCATCAGGCCATCGCCGAACTCGGTGAGGGCCTGGTTGTCAGCGGTTGGGATGCCGATGGTGTGGTCGAGGCATTGGAACTGCCCGGGCACGACTTCGTGCTCGGCGTGCAGTGGCATCCGGAGGAAAGTCTGGACGACCTGCGACTGTTCTCCGCGATCGTGGAGGCGGCGCGGACGTATGCGAGCGGACGGGTGACCGCCGGCGACGATGCAGAGCAAGAGAGCGATGTGGGGGCACCTCCCGCTTGCGGGGGAAAGGAGCGGCGCTTGTGAGCGTGGATCTGAGTCGGCGGCTGGCCGGCAAGATCGCCGTGGTGACCGGCGGCGGCGGCGGTATCGGGCTGGCCTCGGCCCGGCGCCTGCAGGCCGAGGGAGCCACCGTGGTCATCGGCGACATCGACGAGCGGACTGGTACGGCGGCGGCCGACGGGGTGGGCGGTCTGTTTGTGCCGGTGGATGTCGCCGACGAGACATCGGTCAACACGCTCTTCGACACCGCGGCCGGCCACTACGGTTCAGTCGAGATCGCGGTCAACAACGCCGGCATCTCGCCCGCGGACGACGATCTGATCCAGAACACCGAGCTGCCGGCATGGCAGCGGGTGCAAGACGTCAACCTGAAATCGGTGTACCTGTGCTGCCGAGCGGCGTTGCGGCACATGGCACCTGCGGGGAAGGGCTCGATCGTCAACATCGCCTCGTTTGTGGCGGTGATGGGGTCGGCCACCTCGCAGATTTCTTACACCGCCTCCAAGGGCGGGGTGCTCGCCATGTCGCGCGAACTCGGTGTGCAGTTCGCCC
>DASQRI010000219.1:0-3631 GCA_035642975.1 Mycobacterium sp. | reverse complement strand
GCGCCGGCGTGGGACGTTGGGCGGCCAGCATCTGCAGCGCGGCCCACACCGTGTCGTCCATCAGGTCGTCGAGCGCGGCGACGGCCAGCACCCCGGCCAACGGTTCGACGGGGACTCCGGCGCGGCTCGACAGGGTTGCGCACCGGGTTCTCGCCGCGGTGGTCGGCCCGTCCGGATGGCGGCCGGACTGGGTGGTGGCGATCAGATCCGCCTTGTTCAGCACCGCCAGGACCGGCCGGCCCGTCGCCGCGATCCCGTCGCAGTCCTCGGGTTTGACCGCGTCGGCGACGACGTAGACGTCCACGTCGGCTTCCCATGGCGGCGTCACCGTGATGGTTCCGCGCAGGTCACCGGCACGAGCCAGGGCGTGGGCGACGGTGCCACGACCCACGCCACGGCGCCCGGATACGGCCACCCGCAGCGGGGTGGCGAGCCGCTCGGCGATCGCGGCGCAGCCCGGGTCGCCGGCCTCGACCGCGAATCGCTCCAGCTCATCGACGAAAATCGGATGCCCCTATCCGCTCACGCTTCGCCTGCACGTGCCACAACTGCCCCATTGTCGCCGACCCGCTGCCGATCGCGGCGTAGCACCACCGGGTTTGTCGGTGAATGGTGACATCTGCGCCGCCCGGAAGCGAGTCACCCCATACCAGCCAAAGGCAACTGTTGGGTATCAATCTGCCCCGCGGGCGACGACATCATGAGTTGATGGGTAACGATGAACGGATGCGTGCGCAGCCATGGGTGGAAGCGGCCACACCGCCGACACCTTCCCATACCGTGCCCGCAGAACACAGTTCCGGCGGCTACCGCCGGACGACCAGTTTCCGCTCACGCCGATCTGCTTTGTCGCCCGCCCAGCAGCGAACCTGGGAGCGGCTCTGGCCGGAACTGGGCTGCGTGGCGACGCCGCAGCACGCCGACGACGCCCCGGACGAGCTGCTGGACACCGGCGCCTGGTTCGGTCGGGACGCTCCACTTGTTCTCGAGATAGGCTGTGGCACAGGCACTTCGACGGTGGCTATGGCGCAGTCCGAGCCGGACGTCGACGTGATCGCCGTCGAAGTGTATCGGCGTGGGCTGGCGCAGTTGCTCTCCGCGATCGAGCGGGAGCACGTCTCTAATATCCGGTTGATCCGCGGGGACGCCGTCGCCGTGCTGGAACAGCTGATCAGGCCCGGCACGCTGAGCGGGGTCCGGGTGTTCTTCCCCGATCCGTGGCCCAAGGCCCGTCACCACAAACGCCGGCTGCTGCAGCCCGACACGGTGAGCCTGATCGCCGAGCGGCTGCGTCCCGGCGGTGTCTTGCACGCCGCCACCGACCATGCCGGCTACGCGGAGCAGATCGCCGAGGTAGGCGACGCCGAGCTTCGGCTGTCGCGACTGAATCCGCTTGCAGAAGTGGCAGTCTCCGTCGTCCGCCCGACTACCAAGTACGAGAACAAGGCGCACGATGCCGGCAGCGCCGTCACCGAGTTGCTCTGGGAAAGAAACCGTCCATGAGCCTGACCGACGAAACGGCCGCCGAACCGCTGTCGGGCGACCCCATATCCGGTGCCGGACCAGCTGTTCGGCACGTGCTGCTGGTCTGGGATGCACCGAACCTGGACATGGGTTTGGGATCCATCCTGGGCCGCAGGCCCACCGCACTGGAACGCCCCCGTTTTGACGCGCTGGGCCGCTGGCTGCTGGCCCGTGCCGCCGAAGTAGCAGCCCACGGCCCGAGTGCCGGACAAACCGCCGCCGAACCCGAGGCCACCGTCTTCACCAATATCGCGCCGGGTAGCGCCGACGTGGTCCGGCCGTGGGTGGATGCGCTGCGCAATGTCGGGTTCGCGGTGTTCGCCAAACCGAAACTCGACGAAGACAGCGATGTCGACAGCGACATGCTCGAACACATCGCGCAACGATCGCAGGAGGGCCTGGCGGCGCTGATGGTGGCGTCGGCCGACGGCCAGGCTTTCCGCATGCCGCTGGAGGAAATCGCCCACGGCGGGGTACCCGTCCAAGTACTTGGATTTCGCGAACATGCGAGTTGGGCACTAGCGTCGGATACCTTGGAGTTTGTCGACCTGGAGGACATTGCGGGTGTTTTTCGGGAGCCACTGCCGCGAATCGGCCTCGATTCGCTGCCTGAGAAGGGGGCGTGGCTGCAACCGTTCCGGCCGCTGTCCTCGTTGCTGACCTCGCGTGTCTGACAACTCAAAACCAATGCGCGGGTCGCCACAGATCCAGTAAGGAGCTTACGTGTTCGCCTGGTGGGGTCGAAGTGTGTACCGCTACCGGTACATCGTCATCGGCGTCACTGTGGCGCTGAGCCTGCTCGGCGGCCTTTTCGGAATAAGTCTCGGCAAGCATGTGACGCAGAGCGGTTTCTACGACGACGGCAGCCAGTCGGTCAAGGCATCGGTGCTGGGTGACAAAACCTACGGCCGCGACAGAACCAGCCACATCGTCGCTACCTTTACTGCCCCGAAGACACTCAACGACCCGGCGTGGCAACACCAGATGGTCGACGAGCTCAACGCATTCAAGAAAGACCACCCCGACCAGGTCGTCGGCTGGGCCGGCTGGCTGGCAGCGCCGAACAGCACCGATCCGGTCATCAAGGGGATGGCCAGCGAGGACGGCAAGCACACGTTCGTCAGCATCCCGCTGAAGGGCGACGACGACGACACGATCTTGACCAACTACAAGACCATTGAGCCGGGTCTCCAGAAACTCAACGGCGGCCACGTCCAGCTCGCCGGCCTGGAACCGATTGCCAGCGCGCTGACCGGCACGATCGCCACCGACCAGAAACGCATGGAAGTGTTGGCGCTGCCGCTGGTGGCGGTGGTGCTCTTCCTGGTTTTCGGCGGCGCGGTCGCGGCCGCCTTGCCAGTGATGGTGGGTGGCCTGAGTATCGCCGGCTCGCTGGGCATCTTGCGATTCATCACGATGTTCGGGCCCCTGAGTTTCTTCGCCCAACCAGTCGTGTCCATGATGGGTTTCGGTATCGCCATCGACTACGGGCTGTTTGTGGTGAGTCGTTTCCGTGAGGAGATCGCCGAGGGGTACGACACCGAGGCCGCGGTACGCCGCACGGTCATGACGGCCGGTCGCACGGTGGTGTTCTCGGCGGTCCTGATCGCCGTGTCTGCGGCTAGCCTCTTTTTGTTGCCGCAGGGCTTCGTGAAGTCGCTGACGTACGCCGTGATCATCTCCGTCACGTTGGCCGCGGTGCTGTCGATCACGCTTCTGCCGGCCTGCCTGGCAGTCCTGGGTCGCAACGTCGACGGGCTGGGTGTGCGCACCCTGTTCCGCATCCCCTTCCTAGCCAACTGGACGCCGTCACGCGTCTACGTGAACTGGCTGGCCGACCGGCTGCAGAAGACGAAGACCCGCGAAGAGGTCGAGGCCGGGTTCTGGGGCAAGCTGGTCAACGTCGTGATGAAGCGACCGCTGGTCTTCGCCATCCCGATTATTCTCGCCATGATCGCTCTGGTCATTCCGCTGCATAACCTCTCGTTCGGCGGTATGAGCGAGAAGTATCTGCCGCCGAACAACTCAGTCCGTCTCGCCCAGGAGAACTTCGACAAGCTGTTCCCCGGCTACCGGACGAACCAGTTGACGCTGTTCATCAAGAGCA
>DASQRI010000218.1:0-3913 GCA_035642975.1 Mycobacterium sp. | reverse complement strand
AACCAGGCGCGGGCGGCCGTGGCCGCGTACGAGGCAGCGTTCGCGATGACGGTGCCGCCGCCGGCGATCGCGGCCAACCGCGCGCTGCTGGCTGCCCTGGTCGCCACCAACTTCTTCGGTCAGAACACTCCTGCGATCATGATGACCGAAGCTCTGTATGTCGAAATGTGGGCACAGGACGCCGCTGCCATGTACGGCTACGCCGGCGCCTCGCAGGTTGCCGTGCAGGTGACGCCGTTCGTGGAACCCCCGCAGACGACCAACGATGCCGGGACGAGCAACCAGGCTGACGCGGTTGGGAAGGCTGCCGCGACGCCGGCCAGCCAAGTCGCGACGGTGGCGCAGAACGCGGTGTCGTCGGCGCCCACCTCGACCACTCAGATGGCCGCGAGCACCGCGCTGCCCACGGCGGCCAACCCGAATACGTTCATCGGTTGGATCCAGGAGGTTTTTAAAAACACCGCCGCCGCCTTCCCTTCCGGCGGTTGGGGCCTGGGCCTGACGGGCGGGACGTCGGGCAACCTGAACACGATGCGGCAGGTCCTCCAGGCCTACTTCGCGGTCGGTCTCGCAAACTTCGGTTACGGCTACGGCCAGCAGTTGATTACCCCCGCTCAGGCAACGGCGCTAGAAAAGGGGCTTGGGTTGATGCCGGCGGGAGGACTTCCCGGCATTGGCGGCACCGCAGGCGTCAGTGGCGCACCGTTTACGGCCAGCAGCGTGACGGCCCAGATGGGCGAGGCCAACGCTCTCGGGCGGCTGTCGGTGCCCGCGGGTTGGCAAGGGTCGACGCCGGCGGTGGAAGAGGTCCGGCTGGCCAGCGCCGCACGCTCTGTCGCACCGCAGGCGAATGGAATGCTCAACGGTATTCCGATGGCGGGCAACGCCGGTCTTGGTGGAAGCCGCAGCGCCGGCTATACCGTGAAATACGGGATCAAGCACGCCGTGATGCCCAAGCCGCCCGCAGGGGGGTAGCAGAGTACGGATCCGTGCGGCTGCGCGACACAGCCGTTGCGCTTCGGCTAATCGAGCGGAATGAAGTGCAGACTAGACCTGACCGATGACCGGTCGGCCATTGCGCGGCAGGCTAGTTCAAGTCCGTTGTCGCACCGCAGCACCGCCGGGAAGGTGGCACGCTCAGTCGTCAGGAGACTGAGTTCATCGATCAGGTGCTCACCGGTGATACTGCGCTCGACCATCCCGTCCAAAGACTCACGGGTGTGCTCATCGACGATTGAGACGATCTTGCTGCCGTGGCCTTTGTGCCGGCGGCGCTGTGGCACTCGAAGCCCTTCTTCGCGTCAAAGGCATTGTATTTTCTAGTGATTGATTGCCCAGCCTGCTGCGCGAGCGTTGTGATACGCGGGCCGAAACCCCGTCGCGGATGGTCCTTGGCGTAGTGGCGCAGCCAGGAGGGCAACGTCGCATCCGGATCGTGGGGGAGCCGTGACAGCTCGTGGCGTTGGGTGGCTCGCTAACCCCCTGCACGCGCTGCAGGTGACCCACGGCTGCCCGCTGGCGGTCGGGCCTGGGTGTTTCCATTCGCGATCTCCTTGAGCGCGACTTTCTCCAATCCCACATCAGCCAAAACCGCTTGAGCGTGCCGTTTTCGCGCTCAAGATCGTTGAGCCGCTTGACATCCTCCCCCGACCGAATGGCAGCCTGCCCCGCGCTGGGTACCGAAAGTATCGAGCGGCCGGGCCCACACTGCCTTCCAGTGGCCGGTCGAATCGAAGCATTACCGCAGGTGGAAGGTTTGTCGAACTCGGGATGAACAGCCGATATCGGGGGGTGAATACTCGCCGTCCAGGCGTGAACAGTTTGGTCGGCAGCGGCGTTATTCGGGCGTGACCATCTAACCTTTCAGACGAACGACCTTGCCCAAGGTCGTAAACGCGCTTAGTTATCAAGGAGGAGACCGGATGTCGTTCGTGACCACACAGCCGGAAGCATTATCGGCAGCGGCCACCAGCCTGCAGGGGATCGGCTCGGGACTGAATGCCCAGAACGCCTCCGCGGCGGCCCCGACCACGGGAGTGGTTCCCGCTGCCGCCGACGAGGTTTCGGCGTTGACGGCAGCTCAGTTCGTCGCTCACGCCCAGCTGTACCAGGCCGTGAGCCAGCAGGCCGCGGCCATCCACGAGATGTTCGTCAACACGTTGGGCACCAGCGCCGGTTCCTACGCAGCCGTCGAGGCCGCCAACGCGGCTACGACCCGCTAGGAGGCATTCACATGGTGGATTTCGGGGCGTTAGAGCCTGAGATCAACTCGGCCCGCATGTACATGGGTCCCGGTGCGTCGTCGTTCCAGGTTGCCGCGTCGGCATGGAACGGCCTTGCCGCAGAACTCCAGTCGGCTGCTCAGGGCTACGAGACGACGATCACGCAACTGGCCAGCGACACCTGGACGGGGCCGGCGTCAGCGGCGATGTCCAGCGCCGCTCAGCCTTTCGTGAGCTGGTTGCAGGAGACAGCCGCGCAGGCCGAGCAGGCCGCAACCCAGGCCCAGGCTGCCTCCGCGGCATACGAGCAGGCGTTCGCTTCGACGGTGGCGCCGCCGCTCATCGCGGCCAACCGCGCTGAGACCGCCGCGGCGACACAGGCCAACGTCTTCGGTCAGTACACCCCGTTGATCGCGCAACTCGAAGCGCAGTACAGCGAGATGTGGGCGCAGGACGCTGCGGCCATGTATACCTACGCAGGCCAGTCATCGTCGGCGACTCAGGTGACGCCGTTCGCCACCCCGGCGGCGACAACCAACCCTGCCGGGACGGCCACTCAATCCTCCGCGGTCGCTGCGGCCACCGGCAACTCAGCCGCTACGAGCTCCCAAAGCATCTTGTCACAGCTGACTTCGTCGACGCCGAGCTCGCTGCAGAGTCTCGCGACGCCGGCGGCCAGCTCGGCGGCCACCACAACGACGCCGTTCCAAACTCTTTTTTCCTTGATATTCGGGACGACCGTTCTGCCCACGAACCTTTCGATGCTTGTCGGCGACTACTCGCCGTACGCCAGCTTGTTCTACAACACTGAGGGTCTGCCTTACTTCAGCGTTGGTATGGGCAACTTCGGCGTTCAGATTGCGAAGAGCTCGGGAATGCTGGGCGGGGCGCTTCCAGCCGCTGCTGCCCCAGCACTCCACGGCTTGGGTGGCCTCGGAGCCTCGCTGGGCGGTGGTGCTGCGCATTCAGTGTCCGCCATTTCGGGCGGCGCCGGTTCGGTCGGCAAACTCGCGGTGCCGGCGTCGTGGATCGGTGGAGCTCCGCAGGCGGCCCCCCACGGTGTGCAGCTGGTCAGCAGCGTCAGCGCTGCCCCGGAGGCCGCCGGTGCCGGTAACGGGAACCTGCTCGGCGGTATGCCGCTGGCGGGTACAAAAGCCGGCTTCGGCAACGGCTTGGGCCCGCGCTACGGGTTCAAACCCACGGTGATGCCCCGCCCACCGTCGGCTGGCTAGTAGCCAGTAGCTCCACCTCCTGGGGTGTCACGTCGCTGCGTGGCACCCCACGAGTGTTGAGCTCGCAAAGCGGGTAATTGTCGGACTTCACCCCAGAGAGCACGCCGGCAACCGGCATCTCATAAAGACAGGCCGACAGACTCTCCCCGTAATGCTCGAGCAATGTCTAGGCCAAAGCTGAATCAAGCTCAGCAGGTGGCCAGGATGCAGTAGTCAGCCTTTCCCCGCATCGGGTGGCATCGCAACTGCCGAGCAAATACAGTTACTATCGCCCCACGACGGGCGGTAAGTGAACTGTCGCTAATGGGCCGAACTCCGCTGACGCATGACGTGCGCCATGTTTCTGTGCAGGACGGGCTTACTACGTCGGTGGCAACGGGGCTCCCACCGAATCGAGGATCCGATGAGTGACAAGTCCAGTAGGCCGGCCCATCCACTGATCGGGTTCATCACCCGTGA
>DASQRI010000217.1:0-5457 GCA_035642975.1 Mycobacterium sp. | reverse complement strand
GGGGCCGCGGAATGTCACCACCACAGGGTGCGCCACACCCACGATCTGGCCCGCCGTTGGTCGAACCGATGCGATGGCGGACCTATACGGCTGGTTCGCCGCCGCGAGGCGCACGTCGGCCGGGCCGGTAATCGCGGACGCCGCGATCACAGCCACCGCAACAACAGACCGAAAAACCGCCCCCATGCTCGAGTCCCCTTTAATAGGCAGATTTGCAATAGCGATAGTATGGGTGTCCGGAATGTTGGAAGTGCAAGGGCGCGTGAGCAATTGATAAAGCCTCGGTCACGTTTTGGCTACAGCGCGCGAACGCTGCAGGCAGACGAACGCCGACGTGTCTGTTGCAGCAGTGCCGCGCTCGCTACGGTCAGTAGTAACTACGACGGAGGTCTCGATGGCCGGGCAGATCCCATTGGTCGATTATCTGGTGCTCGACGACGGTGATCCGCACCTCGTCGCGCAAGAATGCACCGCCTGCGGCGCGCGATTCTTCGATCGGCGCAACGCCTGCGCCGGCTGCTTCGCCGCCGAATTCAGGACCGTTCCGGTCGCGGCCGAAGGCACGGTACGAGCGTTCACGATCGTCACCTTCGCCGCACCGGGTATCCCCACCCCGTTCGTCGCCTCCGTGGTCGACTGCGACGGCACTCAGGTACGTGCCAACCTGATCAACGTCGACCCCGACCCCGAGCAGGTGCGCGACGGGATGAAGGTACGGCTGGCGACCTATCCGGTCGGCACCGACTCGGCGGGAACCGAGGCGATCGGCTTCGGCTTCGAGCCCGCCAACTGACCACCCAGCACCGACCGACGAAGGAGCAGCGACGATGAGCGCCAGCGACGAAATCTGGATCCTGGGGATCCGGATGACCAAGTTCGGTAAGCACCCCGACAAAGACACCGTCGACCTGGCGGCCGAGGCCGCGACCGGCGCGCTCGCCGACGCCGGTGTGAGCATGGCCGACATCGGTGTGCTCGCGGCCGGAAACCTGATGGCCGCGAACGCCGGAATCGGTCAGCAGCTGCAAAAACAGATCGGCCAGACCGGCATCCCGGTGTACAACGTCGCCAACGCCTGCGCCACCGGGGCCACCGCGCTGCGAACCGCCATCATGGCCGTCAAGGCCGGCGAGGTCGACTACGGCCTGGCGGTCGGCGTCGAGAAGTTGTCTGGCGCCGGGCTGCTCGGCGGCGCCGGCAAGAAGAAGGACGACGCCGACGTCTGGACGCCCAAGGGCCGATACGGCGCGGTCGCCCCGGTCGACGGGCGGATCGGCACCGAGGCGATGCCCGGTGTGTTCGCCCAGGTCGGCACCGAATACGGCCACAAGTACGGCGGCACCAGCTTCGAGCTGTTCGCGCGGATCAGCGAGAAGAACCACGCCCACTCGACGCTGAATCCGCTGGCCGCCTACCAGAAGAAGTTCACCCTCGAGCAGATCATGAACGACGTCATGATCGCCTACCCCAACACCCGGCCGATGTGCTCGGCCAACTGCGACGGCGCCGCAGCCGCGGTGGTGTGCAACGGCGAGACGTTGAAATCGCTGTCGCTGGAACAGCGGCGGCGCGCGGTCAAGGTATCGGCGTCGATCCTGACCACCGATCCCTACGAGGACGGCTGCCAGGTGCTGCCCAACGTCAACACGCTGACCCGCAACGCCGCCAAGACCGCCTACGAGAAGGCCGGCGTGAGCCCGGGCGATCTCGACCTCGTCGAGCTGCACGACTGCTTTGCCACCGCCGAGCTGGTGCACTACGACAACCTGATGCTGTGCGAACAAGGCGGGGCGGCCGACTTTTTCGCCTCGGGTGCGACCTGGCGCGACGGCTCGATCCCGGTGAACGTCTCCGGCGGGCTGCAATCCAAAGGGCACCCCATCGCGGCCACCGGCATCGCCAACATCTGGGAGATCTGCCACCACCTTCGCGGCGAAGCCGGCGACCGCCAGATCGACAACGCCAAAGTCGGACTGGCCCACGTCATCGGCCTGGGCTCGGCGTGCGGCGTTCACATCCTGGAGAAGTCAGCCGCCTAGTGGCGATCGCGAGCGCGGCCGTGGCGGTCGCAAGCGCGGCGGCGCCGGGCGCAGCGGGCCGCCACAATAGGGCGGAGCCGGGCGAAGCGGGTCGACACCATCTGACCTAGTCCCGAGCCGACTTTCGGCTGCAATGTATGCATTACGTGCAACCATGGGCGTATGACGGGTTCGATGGGTCTGCGCGAGCGACGGCGCCGCCAGACCAGCGCGGACATCCGCGGCGCCGCGGTGCGACTGGCGCGGGAACGCGGCTGGGACAAGGTGACCGTTGAAGGCATCTGCAACGAAGCCGGGATCTCGACCCGCACATTCTTCAACTACTTCCCGAACAAAGAGTCCGCGATCGCCTACGGTCCCTCGGACATACCGCCCGAGCTGGTCGAAGAGTTCGTCGCTGCTGGACCAGCCTCCTATTCAGTGGTTTTGGCGGAGCTGATAACCCTTGCGGCACATCATGTCCGTGATGTGCCGCCAGCACGCGAACAGGCCGAAGCCATGTTGGAACTCGTCAAAACCACCCCCGCGGTGTTGGCGACGTTCCTCGCCGACCTGGAGCGTTTTCAGAACCACTTGACCGAGATCGTGTCCCGTCGTCAGGCGATGGGACCCGATGCCGAGATACCGGCACTGATCGCTGCGTTGGCGATCACGGCCATCCGTTCGGGCTTTGAGAGCTGGTCCAGTGGTGAGTCGAAGGATGCCGACGACACGCCCATGCCGTACGTCGAGCGCGCCGCGGCGCTGGTCAACAGCATTTTCACGGACTAGTTTAGATTCACTAATCTTTTAACTTGCACATTCTGCAAAAACTACACATCATGTACTAGGTGCAGGTAGCGAAGGTATTCCGCAACGCATGGTTACCGCTGTTGATCGTCATGGTCGTGGTGGTCGGAGGTTTCGCAGTGACGCGGGTCAAGTCGTTCTTCGGCGCCCACGACAGCGGCGTCATGACGACCCCGCGACTCGACGATTCCAAGCCGTTCAAACCGAAGATCGTCAAGTACGAGGTCTTCGGGTCGGCGCATCGCGCCAACGTCAATTACCTGGATCTGAGTGCGCAGCCGCAGCGGCTGGACGGTGCGCCGCTGCCCTGGGCGCTGACCCTGAGTACGACCGCTCCGTCGGTGTTCCCGACACTGTCAGCGCAAAGCGACGGTGACATCCTCGGCTGCCGTATCACCGTCGACAACGAAGTCAAGGACGAGAAAACCTCCGACGGCGTGCACGCCCTGACCTTCTGCATGGTGAAATCAGCATGAGCACAGGCTTTCCCGACGCCCACACCGACGAGATCCCCGTGGCCAAGCACGTGGCCCGCGCGAGGATCCCGCGGTTCATCCGCACATTCGCCGTGCCGGTCATCATCGGCTGGATCGCACTGATCGCCTTGCTCAACGTGATCGTCCCGCAGTTGGAGGCGGTCGGGAAGATGCGCTCGGTGTCGATGAGCCCGGACGACGCGCAGTCGGTGGTCGCGACCAAGCGCGTGGGCGAGGTGTTCCACGAATACAAATCCAACAGCTCGGTGATGATCGTTCTCGAGGGTCAGAAGCCACTCGGCGCCGACGCGCACGCGTACTACGACCAGATGGTCAAGAAGCTCGATGCTGACACCAAACACGTTGAGCACGTTCAGGATATGTGGAGCGATCCGCTGACCGGAGCGGGTGCGCAAAGCAACGACGGCAAGGCGACTTACGTCCAGGTCTACCTGGTCGGCAACCAGGGTGAGGCGTTGGCCAACGAATCGGTCGAGGCCGTGCAGCAGATCGTCAAAAGCACGCCTGCGCCCAACGGTGTGAAGGCCTACGTCACCGGGCCGGCGGCGTTGACAGCCGACCAGAACATCGCGGGTGACCGCAGTTTGCAAATGATCGAAACCGTCACGTTCCTGGTGATCATCACGATGCTGCTTCTGGTCTACCGCTCGGTTGTGACTGTGCTACTCACGTTGACGATGGTCGTGCTCGAACTCGCCGCCGCCCGCGGGATGGTCGCTTTCCTGGGCTACCACAAGATCATCCTGCTCTCGACATTCGCCACCAACCTGTTGGTCACGCTGGCGATCGCAGCCGCCACCGACTACGCGATCTTTTTGATCGGCCGATATCAGGAAGCGCGGTCCAATGGCGAGTCGCGAGAAGACGCGTACTACACCATGTTCGGCGGCACCGCACACGTCGTGCTCGGATCAGGCCTGACAATCGCCGGGGCGACGTTCTGCCTGCACTTCACCAACCTGCCCTACTTCCAGACACTGGGAATTCCGTTGGCCATCGGCATGGTGGTGGTGGTCGGGGCAGCGTTAACGCTTGGCCCCGCGGTGATCTCGGTGGCGTCGCGCTTCCGCAGTGTGCTCGAGCCGCAGCGAACGCAGCGTATCCGCGGCTGGCGCAAGATCGGTGCGGTGGTGGTCCGTTGGCCCGGACCGATCCTGATCGCGACCATCGCGCTGGCGCTCGTCGGTCTGCTCACCTTGCCCGGCTATCGGACCAACTACAACGACCGCAACTACCTGCCCGCCGATCTGCCGGCGAACGCCGGATACGCGGCCGCCGACCGGCATTTCTCCCAGGCCCGGATGAATCCGGAACTGCTGATGATCGAAAGTGACCACGACCTGCGGAATTCCGCGGACTTCCTGGTCATCGACAAAGTCGCGAAGGCGATCTTCCGCGTATCCGGCATCGGTCGGGTGCAGGCCATCACCCGGCCCGAGGGCACCCCGATCGAGCACACCTCGATCCCGTTCCAGATCAGCATGCAGGGCGTCACCCAGCAGATGAACCAGAAGTACCAGGAAGACCAGATGGCCGACATGCTCCGCCAGGCCAACATGATGGATTCGACCATCAACAGCATGGTCAAGATGCAGAACTTGACCAAACAGATGTCCGACGACATGCACGTGATGGTGCAGAAGATGCACTCCATGACCATCGACGTCGCTGAATTACGGGACAGGATGGCCGATTTCGAGGACTTCTTCCGGCCCATCCGCAGCTATTTCTACTGGGAGAAACACTGCTTCGACATCCCGGTGTGCTGGTCGCTGCGATCGGTTTTCGACGGGCTCGATGGCATCGACACCATGACCGACGACATCGAAAGTCTGCTGCCCGTGATGGATAACCTCGACAGACTCATGCCTCAACTGACGGCGTTGATGCCGGAGATGATCGCCAACATGAAGGACATGAAGACCACCATGCTGACGATGTACTCGACCCAGAAAGGGTTGCAGGATCAGCAAAAGGAGTCGCAGAAGAACTCATCCGCGATGGGTAAAGCGTTCGACGAGTCGAAGAACGACGACTCGTTCTATCTGCCGCCGGAAACCTTCAAGAACGCCGAATTCAAGCGGGGGATGAAGAATTTCATCTCGCCGGATGGGCACGCCGTGCGCTTCATC
>DASQRI010000216.1:0-2218 GCA_035642975.1 Mycobacterium sp. | reverse complement strand
CCTCGAGCTCCGAGCCGGCCGGGAACTCGACGTACCCCCCGGCCGCACCTTGGTAACTCGACAACGCGCTGCTTATCTTGGGAAACACTGAATAGCCGTCCCAGGTACCGTAATTCGTGAACGGCTTGCTGAACTTCATCGCGAAGTGCACCGTGTAGACGTTGTCCTTGCCGCAGAATCCGCCGCTGGTCGCCGATCCGGTGATCGTGGTGTTGTCCTCGCCGATCTGGATGTTCGCCGCGGAGTTGCCGCCCAGCGACCCCCCTGCCCGCACGTAAAACCGAGCGGGCTGATGGTTGTGCGGGTATTGGAACCGGCCGACGCCGGTGCGGGTGGTGGCGGTGAGTTCCGCCTTCACCCCGGTCGACGGGAACCGCACGGTGTAGTAGCCGGGCACGCCCTTCTCGGTGTTGTCGTGGGCGATCTCCTCCGAGGTGTCCCACGGGTCGGTGCCGAGCGGGCTGGTGGTCGGCAGCATCGAGATGTCTCCGAACGCCGCGCAGCCCACCGAGGCGTGCGTCATGCTGAACCCGGTGGCCTGATCGTTGGCGTGGGCGTAGCCCGCGTAGTTGTTCACGGTGTCCGGCGAGTACTGCACCATGCCGAACGGCACCGAGGCGCCCGGGAAGTTGTTGATCTCCCCCACCTTCTCGCCGCCGTTGCCGGTGCCGATCAGGGTGTCGACGTGCTCGACCGGGTTGGTGACGAAGGCCGGCGGGTCGTAGGACGTGGGTGTAGCGCTGGCCAGCATGGCGCCGACCAGCAGCGCCGCCGCGATAAGCGCAGCGGCACCCCGCCGTGACCGCATACCTGTGTCTTACTCCTTCGCAGTCGGTTCGTGCGGGAGCCGGGCCGGTGAGTTGTCTACGGCCGCGCGCCCCGTTGGATGGCGTGAAAGTATCCCGGTAGCGCGTGAAAACCCGGCGAACGCTGGGTCGACGCCGGTGAAAGGGGTGGTCATGCGATCCACCATCGCACGCGTCGGCGTCCTGCTGGCGGGGCTGATGGTGGTGGCCGGCATCCTCACATCCTGCGGCGGCGACGACCATCCAGCCACCGCGCCGACGACGTCGACTGCGACGCCGACCTTGTCGCAGTCCGAAGCAACCGACATCGCCACTGAGGCCTACGCCTACGCCTATCCGCTCGTCACGATGGAATACACCCGGCGCGGGTTGACGAACGTCGCCGTGCCCGAGGACACCAAAGCGCCGATGGGCCAGTTTGCCCGCATGCGCCAGTACCCCAACGCCGCGTTCCGCACGGTGACCGCGCCCAACGCCGACACGCTGTACACCCAGGCGTGGTTCGACGTGTCCAAAGAGCCGTGGGTCGTCTCCGTTCCGGATATGGGTGGCCGCTATTACCTGCTGCCGATGCTGGACGCCTGGACCAACGTCTTCGCCTCACCGGGCACCCGCAACGGCGGCGGCAAGCCGCGAACGTTCGCGATCACCGGGCCCGGCTGGCGCGGCAGCCTGCCCGCCGACGTCGTGGAGTACAAGTCGCCGACGGCCATGGTGTGGCTGTTGGGTCGGATCTACTGCTCGGGCACGCCGGAGGATTACGACGCGGCGCACAAGCTGCAGGATCAGATCAACGCGGCGCCGCTGTCCACGTTCGGCGACCCGTACACGCCGCCACCGGGTCACGTCAACCCGTCCGTCGACATGAAGACGGCGGTCCGCAACCAGGTGAATGCCCTCAGTGCGCCAGCGTATTTCAAGCTGTTCGCCAGTCTGCTCAAGAGCAACCCGCCGGCCGCCGACGATGCGCCGATGGTCGCCAAGCTCGCCCAGATCGGCATCGTGCCCGGGCACGACTTCGACGCGACGAAGCTGCCTCCCGCGGTGAAGGCCGGCCTGGCGGCGGCGCCGAAACTCGGTCAGGACAACATCAATGCATGGCGAGACGACGGTGTGGTCGCCGGGGATTTCATCTTCAAGAACGGCTGGGCCTACACCACCAAGGCCGGCACCTACGGGACCAACTACCGTCAACGCGCCTATGTGACCGAGGTCGGTGTGGGCGCCAACCTGCCCGAGGACGCCGTCTACCCGACCTCCGAAGGCCCGGATGCCACCCAGAAGTACAGCGGGGCAAAGAAATACCTGATGCACTTCGAACAAGGACAGCTGCCGCCGGTGCGCGGCTTCTGGTCGCTCACCATGTACAACGGCGAGTACTTCTTCGTCGACAACCCACTGAACCGCTACAC
>DASQRI010000215.1:0-3584 GCA_035642975.1 Mycobacterium sp. | reverse complement strand
TACTGCGGTGCGTATTGAATGGGTCAGGTAACCCAAAATCCCCGGCGTGCGGAGACATCTACCGTGCCAGCATTACAAGTGATCGCCCGCCACACCACCGTCGACGGTATGCGCGACGCCGTATTCGCGATATTGCCCAAGCTGGAAAGCCGGGCGATCGAGCAGTATGACGTGATCGCCGACAGCGGCGGGGACTCACCGTCATGAGTTTCCGCGACCTGCATTACGCCGACGAGCCGTTGCTGTTGCCGAACGCGTGGGATGTGTCCTCTGCGCTCGCCTTCTACGACGCCGGGTATCAGGCGATCGGTACCACCAGCTTCGGGGTCGCCGCCAGTGCCGGGCATCCGGACGGTGGGCGATCGAGCAAGGAGGCGACCAGCAGACTGGTTCGTCAACTGCGCAATCTGCCGGCCTATGTCTCCGCCGATGTCGAGGACGGTTACCACGATGACCCTGACGCGGTGGCCGAGCACATCTCCGGCCTTGGTGCCGCCGGCATCAACATCGAGGACAGCACCGACGAGAAATTGATCAGCCCGCAGGCACACGCGGCCAAAGTGGCTGCAATCAAACAACGCTCACCTGAGGTATTCATCAACGCCAGAATCGACACCTACTGGCTCGACCAGGATGCCGACGTCTCGGCCACGCTGAAACGCGCGGAAGCCTATGTCGAAGCGGGCGCCGACGGAATATTCATCCCGGGCGCATCCGACCCGGCCGAGCTACGCCAGCTCACGGCGAACATCCCGGTTCCTGTCAACGTGCTCGTCGTGCCGCAGCTGAGCCTGGCCGAGTTGGCGGACCTGGGCGTGCGCCGCGTCAGCACCGGGTCCCTGCCATATCGCGCCGCGATCGACGCCGCGGTCGCGGTCGCGCAGAACATTCGCGACGGCGTGCCTCCGCCCGCGGCCACCGGCTACCCGGCCATGCAAAGTCGCCTGGTCGAATTCAGCGGGCGCTGACATCGGGTTCCGGTCAGCTCATCCCGCCGCGGGCGCCCCCGCTCACGGGGATGAGTTGACCGGTGACGTAGTTCGACAGCGGTGAGCACAGCCAAAAGATTGCGTCGGCGGCTTCGGTGATGGTGCCGGTGCGGCCTAGCGCCGTCAGCGGCATGGGTTTGGCTGCGTAGATCTCGGCATCGGTGGGTGGCTTGTCATGGTCGCTGGTGACGCCTAGGCGTGCGGCTTGTTTGTTGGGCATGCCGACATGGATTGTCCGGCCGCCGGTTTGGATGACTTCGCGGTCGGACTGAGGGAGCCCGAAGCGAGTCTGGATGACGCCGAACGCGACAGCGTTGACGTTCACCTGAATGCTTCCCCATTCCTGGGCCAACGAACGCATCAGGCCCAGCATCCCGGCTTTGGCGGTGGCGTAGTTGGCGGCGCCGTCGAGACCCCACACGGCGGCCATCGAGGACACCATCACGGTTTTGCGGTGCCGCACCGCGCCCTCGTTGGCATCGGCTTTGGCAGCCGCGCGGAAGACGGGCGCGCAGGCCCGCGCGAGCCGAAACGGCACCACGAGGTGAATGTCGAGCATCGCCTGAAACTGTTCATCGGTCATCGCGTGCACTCGGCTGTCCCACGCGTAGCCGGCGTTGTTGACGACGATGTCGAGTGCGCCGTAGCGGTCCAGCGCGTGGGCGACTAGCCGATCGCAGGCGTCCGGGGCGACGAGGTCGGCCACGAACGCCGATGCGGTATCAGGGCCGAAACCGTTGTTGATGTCGTCAACCGCCTCCTTGGCCTTGGCCTCGTCGACTTCAGCGACGATTACGCGAGCGCCGTTGGCGGCCAACATGGTTGCCGTCGCACCGCCGATACCGCGTGAACCGCCGGTCACGATCGCAATCTGTCCGGCGAGCAGATCGGTGCGCAGGCTGGGCGTGATGAGCATGTTCAGCGTCCTTTCCAGACCGGGTCACGCTTCTCGGCGAACGCGCGCAAGCCTTCTTGGAGATCTTCAGATGCCAGGACCGGGCCGATGTAGTCCATTTGATTGCGCCAGGCTTCGGCCTCGGTCCACTCGCCGGCGTGGGATGCGATTTGCTTGCTAGCCCGCACAGCAAGCGGACCGGCGGCCGCCACCTCGGCGGCCAACTCGAGGGCTGCGGCTAACGCCCCGCCGGGCTCTGTGATCGTGTTGACGAGTCCGAGTTCCGCGAATCGGGTTGCCGGCCAGGGCTTTCCGGTAAGGATCAGCTCCATCGCCAGGTGGTATGGGATGCGCCGAGGCAGCCGAAAGCATCCACCACCCATGGCCACCAGGGATCGGGCCGCCTCCGGCAAACCCATCGTGGCGGTGCGCGACGACACGATGAGGTCGCAGGCCAGGCACAGCTCGAGCCCGCCGGCCAGCGCGTGGCCCTCGACGGCGGCGATGATGGGCTTGGTCGGTGGTTCGGCCATGATGCCGAATCCGCCGCGGCGCGCTCCGACGGCCATGTCGCCGCTCGCGGCGGCGATCAGGTCCTGCCCGGCAGAGAACACGATGTCTGATCCGGTCAGCACCGCGCAACGCAACGCGTCGTCGCCTTCGTAGGCGTCGATGACGGCTTCCAGCGCGCGTGCGGTGGCGCCGTCGAACGCGTTGCGCCGGTGTGGGCGGTTCATCGTGATGAGCAGAATGTTCTCCGCGATTTCCTCGGTGAGGATCACGGCGTCAGCGGTGGTGGACTCATTGGGTGACACTGAAGCCTCCATTGACGGGATAGGTTTGTCCGGTGATCCAGCTGCCCGCCTCCGACGCCAAATAGCTGACCATCGCGGCCACGTCAGAGGGTTCGCCGACGCGACGGATCAGATAGTGCGAGAGCACTCGGCCGGTCATCTCATCGTCGGCCAACACTTGCTCCATCGCAGGGGTGCGCGTCATGCCGATGGCGACGCTGTTGGCGGTGATGTGGAAGCGGGCCAGGCTGCGGGCGAGCGCCCGCATCAACCCGGCCGCCCCGGCTTTGGCCGCGGAATAGGCCTCCAAACCCGCCTCGCCGACACGGCCCGCGTCGCTGATGACGGTGATCAGCCGCCCGCCGCCGGCGGCGATCATGCCCGGTACCACTGCCCGCGAGCAGGCGAGCACCGCATGCAGGTTCACCGCCAGGAATGGCTCCCAGCTGGCAGGGTCGGATTCCCAAAACGGTGCGGGCGGTTGTGGGTTGACGCCGGCGTTGCCTGCGTTGTTGACCAGGATGGTGACCGGCCCGAGTTGCTTGGCCACGTCATCGACCATGGCGGTGACGTCGTCGAAAGCGGTGACATCGGCCCCGACGCCGATCGCCGTGCCGCCCCCGGCGGTGATCTGCTCGGCGACGCGTTGCGCGCGGTCCGCGAAGTAGTCGTTGACCGCCACGGCAGCGCCCTGCGCGGCCAAGAACTGGGCGGTGGTGGCGCCGACCCCTTGGCCGGCGCCGGTGATTAGGGCGACCTTGCCCCGTAGATCGAGAAGGTCAGTCAGCGACTCGGCGCTGGCGACGGTGTCAGACATTGCGCTGCCGTCCGATCCAATAGGGCTGGCGTAGTGCGGTTTTCAAAACCTTGCCGACAGGACTGAGCGGCAGCTCATCGACGAACACG
>DASQRI010000214.1:0-6068 GCA_035642975.1 Mycobacterium sp. | reverse complement strand
AGCACTTCGCCGGTGGCGTGGAATCGGCTGGCCCCCAGGTCGTAATCGGTTTTCTCGACCCCGGGCAACACTGCGTCGAGAATCTTGACGGCTTCCCCGATTACCTCCGGGCCGATCCCGTCACCCGGAATGACGGCCAGTTTCACGACAAGTCGACCACTTCGAGTTTGTTGGCCGACACTGAAGACCTGATCTCGTTGCGGACATCGGCGGGGATGTCACGGTCCACCCGCAGCAGGATCGTCGCGCCCGGCCCCTCGGCGTCCTCGGAGAGCTGCGCGGCCTGGATGTTCACCCCGGCGGTGCCGAGAAGCGTACCGATCTTGCCCAGTGCCCCAGGCTGATCGGCGTAGTTGATGACGAGGTAGATGCCCTGGGCGCGCAGATCGAAGTTGCGACCGTTGATCTGCACGATCTTCTCCACCTGCTGCGGACCGGACAATGCTCCGGCCACATTCACCACCGAACCGTCGGCGGCGACGGCCCGAACGTCGACGACGCTGCGGTGGTTCGGGCTTTCGGTGGCGGTGCTGATGTCGGCGGCGACGCCGCGTTCTTCGGCGATCGCCGGGGCGTTGACGAACGTCACCTGGTCCTCGATCACCGCCGAGAAAAGACCCCGCAGCGCCGAAAGCCGGAGCACCTCAACGTCTTCGGAGGCAAGCTCACCGCGGACTTGCACTGACAGCGACGTCGGCAGTTCTTCGCTGAGTGCGCCGGCCAGCACACCGAGTTTGCGAGCCAGGTCCAGCCAGGGCGATACCTCTTCGCTGACCGCGCCGGCGCCGACGTTGACCGCGTTGGGAACGAATTCGCCGGCCAGCGCCAGCTTCACACTGGCCGCGACGTCGGTGCCGGCCCGGTCCTGGGCCTCTTCGGTCGATGCCCCAAGGTGCGGGGTCGCGACCACCTGCGACAGCTCGAACAGCGGGCTGTCGGTGCACGGTTCTTTGGAGTAGACGTCGACGCCGGCAGCGCGAACATGTCCGCTGGAGACGGCGTCGGCCAGCGCCGCCTCGTCTACCAGTCCGCCACGCGCGGCGTTGACGATGATCACGCCTGGCTTGGTCTTGGCCAGCGCCTCTTTGTCAATCAGGCCGGCGGTCTCAGGCGTCTTGGGCAGGTGCACCGAGATGAAGTCCGCCCGACCCAGCAGCTCGTCGAGGCTCAGCAACTCGATGCCCAACTGCGCGGCCCGCGCCGACGACACGTACGGGTCGTACGCCACGATGTGGGCCTCGAACGCGGCCAGCCGCTGGGCCACCAGCTGCCCGATGCGGCCCAAGCCCACGACTCCGACGGTCTTACCGAAGATCTCGGTGCCGGAGAACGACGACCGTTTCCACGCATGCTCGCGCAGCGACGCGTCGGCGGCGGGAATTTGACGGGCTGCGGCCAGCAGCAGCGCCAAGGCGTGTTCGGCGGCGCTGTGGATGTTCGACGTCGGGGCGTTGACGACCAGCACACCGCGTTCGGTGGCCGCGTCCACGTCGACGTTGTCCAGCCCGACGCCGGCGCGCGCGACGATCTTGAGCTTGGGTGCCGCGCCCAACACCTCGGCGTCCACGGTGGTAGCCGAGCGCACCAGCAGCGCGTCGGCCTCAGGCACCGCCGCCAGCAGCTTCTCTCGGTCCGGGCCGTCTACCCAGCGCACCTCCACCTGGTCACCCAGGGCTTCGACGGTTGATTCGGCAAGTTTGTCAGCGATCAATACAACAGGCAGGCTCACGCGGCCAGCCTAATGGTTTCGGCTGAACCGGATTGCCCGCCCTATCGATGTCGGTGCCCCGGTGAATCCTGTCGACAAGCGTGACGACAGGAGAAACACCCCATGTGCTGGAAATGCGATCACCCGGATTCCACTATGCAGGAGTGGCTGGAAATCATCCGCGCGACGGTGGAAAAGAACGGTTGGGCGGTGCAATTCGTGGAAGACGATCGCACGCCCTTCGCCTACACGATCGGTTTGCATGAGCAAGGCTTGCCCGAACTGTTGGTGACAGGGATGCCGCCGCAGCGCGCGACGCAGGTGCTCAACAGCGTCGCCCAATATCTGGTGGATGGCGGACGGCCGGTAGCGGGCGAGCTGATTTTGATTGGCGGCGAGTTAGGGCTGCAGGTTGTTCAGGTAGACCATCCCGACGCGCACCTGAATGTGGCGGTCGCCTTGTACGGCCCCGGACTGCGCGCTCTGCAGCTGGTGTGGCCTGACGACCTGGGACATCGACCGTGGTGCCCTGAGTTCAGCAACGGTCAAGTCCGGCAACCGGTGTTCGGCGTCCGAGTCGACCCACCGGGGCATCGAGATTCACGCTAGCGTGACGACACGCCGAAAAGGTTCACGCTAACGTCGATCTCGATGCCTCAGCGGCGGGCCTACGATGACGCCGTGACCAAGCTCGCGATCATCTACTACTCAGCCACTGGCCATGGAACGACGATGGCGAAACACGTCGCTGCGGCGGCGGAGGCGGCCGGCGCCGACGTCCGGGTGCGACACGTCGCCGAAACCCACGACCCGCAATCATTCGCCCACAACCCGGCCTGGACAGCCAACTACGAAGCCACCAAGGATCTTCCCGCGGCTACCGGCGACGACATCGTGTGGGCCGACGCGGTGATTTTCGGCTCGCCGACCCGGTTCGGCTCGCCCGCAGCCCAATTGCGCACCTTCATCGATTCATTGGGCGGGCTGTGGGCCGATGGCAAGCTGGCCGACAAGGTGTACGCCGGCTACACGTCGTCTAACACGCTGCACGGTGGCCAGGAAACGACCCTGCTTTCGCTTTACATCACGCTGATCCATTGGGGCGGCATCATCGTGCCGCCGGGATACACCGACCCGTGCAAGTACGTCGACGGCAACCCGTACGGGGTAAGCCTGGTTGCCACGCACGACAACATCGATGAGTTCGACGAGGCCACCGACAACGCCCTGGACCACTTGGCACGCCGGGTGGTGTCGGTCGCCGGCCGGCTGGCTTAGCCGCCGAACCCGCCTTAGGCGGTCTCGGTGATCGGCCGGTCGACCCAGCTCATCAGGTCGCGCAGCCTCTTGCCGACGACCTCGATCGGGTGCTCGGCGTTCTCCTTGCGCAGCGCCTCGAGTTGCTTGTTGCCGCCCTCGACGTTGGCGACGAGCTTCTTGACGAAGGTGCCGTCCTGAATGTCGCGCAGAATTCCGCGCATCCGCTCCTTGGTGTCGGCGTCGATCACGCGCGGACCGGACAGGTACCCGCCGAATTCGGCGGTGTCGGACACCGAGTAGTTCATCCGCGCGATGCCGCCCTCGTACATCAGGTCGACGATCAGCTTGAGCTCGTGCAGCACTTCGAAGTAGGCCATCTCCGGCGGATAGCCCGCCTCGACCATCACGTCGAAACCGGTCTTCACCAATTCCTCAGTGCCGCCGCACAACACGGCCTGCTCGCCGAACAGGTCAGTTTCGGTTTCGTCTTTGAAAGTCGTCTTGATGACGCCGGCGCGGGTACCGCCGATGCCCTTGGCGTAGGACAGCGCCAGCGCCTCGCCCTTACCGGTCGGGTCCTGGTCGACGGCGATCAGGCAGGGCACACCCTTGCCGTCGACGAACTGGCGACGCACCAAGTGCCCCGGGCCTTTCGGGGCGACCATCGCGACGGTGACCTCGGCGGGCGGCTTGATCAAGTCGAAGTGAATGTTGAGCCCATGGCCGAAGAACAGCGCGTCGCCGGGCTTCAGATTCGGCTCGATCTCGTTTTTGAAGATGTCGGCCTGCGCGGTATCGGGCGCCAGCAGCATGATCACGTCGGCCCACTTGGCGACCTCGGCAGGGGTGTCGACGTCCAGGCCCTGCTCCTCGACTTTGGCTCGCGACTTCGAGCCCTCCTTCAGGCCGACGCGCACCTGCACCCCGGAGTCGCGCAGGCTCAGTGAGTGCGCGTGTCCCTGGCTGCCGTATCCGATGACGCCGACCTTGCGGCCCTGGATGATCGACAGGTCCGCGTCGTCGTCGTAGAACATCTCCAAAGCCTGTGCTGCCACGTGATTGTCCCTTCTTTTCTCGAATCTGGATTTGAACTGGGTTGATTATTTTGCAGTGCCGATACCGCGCGGGCCCCGCGCGAGTGACACCACACCCGACTGCGCTATTTCGCGGATGCCGAACGGTTCGAGCACCTTCAGCAGCGCCTCGAGCTTGCCGCGGTCACCGGTGGCCTCGATGGTCAGCGATTCCGGCGATACGTCAATCACCTTGCCGCGGAACAGGTTCACCGCTTCGATCACCTGGCTGCGGGTGCCGACATCGGCACGGACCTTGATCATCGCCAACTCACGGGACACCGAGTTGTCGTCGTTCTGCTCGATGATCTTGATGACGTTGATGAGCTTGTTGAGCTGCTTGGTGATCTGCTCGAGCGGGGTGCTCTCGGCGGAGACCACGATGGTCATCCGCGACATGTCTTTCTGCTCGGTCGCTCCGACGGCAAGCGACTCGATGTTGAACCCGCGCCGGGAGAACAGCGCGGCCACCCGCGCGAGCACACCGGGTTTGTCTTCGACCAGAACCGACAAGGTATGCGTGGTCGTTGATCCGGTCATATGCGCCGCTCCTCCTGCCCTTTTCGGATCGCACTGCCCTGTTGATCGTCGCCGGCGCGCATCAGGCGTGCCCTTCGCTTTCATCGTCGAACAGCGGGCGGATGCCCCGGGCGGCCTGGATCTCGTCGTTCGAGGTTCCGGCCGCCACCATCGGCCACACCTGCGCGTCGGCGCCGACGATGAAGTCGATCACCACCGGTCGATCGTTGATCGCGCGCGCCTGGTTGATCACATCGACAACGTCTTCCTCACGCTCGCAACGCAATCCGACGCAACCGAGCGCCTCGGCCAACTTGACGAAGTCGGGGATGCGGTGTGAGTGCGTGGCCAGGTCCGTCTGCGAGTACCGCTCCTGGTAGAACAGGCTCTGCCACTGCCGCACCATGCCCAGGTTGCCGTTGTTGATCAACGCCACCTTGATTGGGGCGCCTTCGATCGCGCAGGTGGCCAGCTCCTGGTTGGTCATCTGGAAGCAGCCGTCACCGTCGATCGCCCACACCTCGGCGTCCGGGCGGGCGATCTTGGCTCCCATCGCCGCGGGGATGGCGAAGCCCATGGTGCCCAGGCCGCCGGAATTGAGCCAGGTGCGCGGTTTCTCGTAGGAGACGAACTGCGCGGCCCACATCTGGTGCTGGCCGACACCGGCGACGTAAACCGCGTCCGGACCAGCGATCTCACCCAGCTTCTCGATGACGTACTCCGGGCTCAGGCTGCCGTCGCTTTGCGGGCCGTAGCTCAACGGGTAGGTCGCCCGCACCTCGTCGAGGTACTTCCACCAGCCCGCGATGTCTGAGATTCCCGGGTTGCCTGTACCCCTGTCCTGGCGCAGCGCCGCGATCAGCTCGGTGATGACGGCTTTGACGTCACCGACGATCGGCACGTCGGCGTGCCGGTTCTTGCCGATCTCGGCGGGGTCGATGTCGGCGTGGATGACCTTGGCCTCAGGGGCGAACGAGTCGAGCTGTCCGGTCACCCGGTCGTCGAAGCGAGTGCCCAGCGCGATCAACAGGTCGCTGCGCTGCAGCCCCGCCACCGCCGCCACCGTGCCGTGCATGCCGGGCATGCCCAGGTGCTGGCGGTGGCTGTCCGGGAACGCGCCGCGCGCCATCAGCGTGGTGACCACCGGGATTCCGGTCAGCTCCGCCAATTCGGCCAGCTGCTCGGTGGCATCGCCGCGGATGACGCCGCCGCCGACGTAGAGCACGGGTTTGTGCGCCGCGGCGATCAGCTTGGCGGCCTCGTGGATCTGCCGGTTGTGCGGTTTGGTGTTCGGCTTGTAGCCGGGCAGGTCCAGGCGCGGCGGCCAGCTGAACGTGCACGGAGCTTGCAGCACGTCTTTGGGGATATCGACGAGCACCGCCCCGGGCCGTCCGGTCGACGCGATGTGGAAGGCCTCGGCCAGCACCCGCGGGATGTCATCGCCGTCGCGGACCAGGAAGTTGTGCTTGGTGATTGGCATGGTGATGCCGGATATGTCGGCCTCCTGG
>DASQRI010000213.1:0-3863 GCA_035642975.1 Mycobacterium sp. | reverse complement strand
CCGCGGCACGGCTTTTTCCTGCTGTCCCTGCAGCGTGATGTCGACGCGACGCTATCCGCTTTGGCCGCTCTGGGTTTCACCGGCGGGGCTCGTCGCATCGATATGCCGGGGCCCAAGGGTGCGACGGTGCCGATGGCGGTCATCACCGCGCCCGACGGGGTGCTTGTCGAGTTGATCGGACCACCGGAATGAGCGCGCGCGTCGGCGACGATGCAAAGCGAAGCGATGAGGAGGAGCGGCGCACAAGCGCCCTGGTGACCGGCGGCGGTTCGGGCATCGGCCGGGAAGTCGTTGTCCGGCTGCGCGATGCGGGCCACGACGTCGTCGTGTGGGATCAAGCCGGCGGCGACATCGATTGCGATATCAGCGATCCGGCGGCGGTGACGGCGGCGATGAGCCACACCGTGCGCGAGCACGGTGTGCCGACTCGGGTGGTGGCGTGCGCGGGCATCGGCGCCGCAGGCACGCTGCTCACACAGTCGGCTGAGCAGTGGCAGCGGGTGTTGGCGGTCAACCTGACCGGCAGCTGGCTGACCATCCGCGCGGCCGCGCAGGCGATGGTCGATGCGGACGTCGACGGATCGATCGTGGTTGTCTCCAGCATCAGCGGCACGGTCGCCGACCGGGACATGGGCGCCTACTGTGTGTCCAAGGCCGGGGTGGACATGCTGGTCAAGGTCGCTGCCGTGGAGTGGGGTCGTTACGGCATCCGGGTCAATGCCGTCGGTCCGGGAGTCACCCGAACACCGATGCTGGGCGAACCGGAACAACTGCCCGGCTGGGTGGAGAGTCTGTGCGAGCGCACCGCGTTGGGGCGTCTCGGGGAAGCCGCCGATGTAGCGGGCGCCATCGTCGGCGTCCTCGAATTACCTTGGGTGACAGGCCAGGTCGTGCATGCCGACGGCGGCCTGGCTCTGCACAGTCCGATCGACTCCTACGGCCAGCTGCAGCGATTGCGGGGGAAGATCACTCCGCCCTGAAATCGATGATGCCGCGTACGATTTCACCGTTGAGCAGGTCGTCGTAGGCTTCATTGATGTCGTCGAGGCGGTAACGCTTGGTGATCATCTCGTCGAGCAGCAGCTGACCGGTCTGGTAGAGCCTGGCCAGCCGGTCGATGTCGGCCTTGGGGTTGCAGGAGCCGAAGATGGTGCCCGCCAAGGTCTTGTTCATCAGGATGAAGTCCTGCAGGTCGATCTTGACCGACCGGGTCAGCTGCGAGGTCATCCCGGTGAGCACGCAGGTCCCGCCCTTGCGGGTGAGTTGCACCGCATCGCGGACATCCTCGGGGCTGATCAGCGACGGCGACACCACAACGGCATCGGCCATCACGCCGTAGGTCAGACCCCGCACCAGGTCCAGTGCCTCTTCGGCCGATCCGGCGCTGTGTGTCGCGCCGAACCGTAATGCCGACTTCTGTTTGAATTCGACCGGGTCGACGGCGATGATCTGTGCGGCCCCGTTGATCCGGGCGCTTTGTATCGCGGCCGTGCCGATCCCACCGACGCCGATCACCACGACGGTGTCGCCGGCACGCATGTTGGAGCGGTTGGCGACGGAGCCGTAGCCGGTCGGGATCGCACACGACAGCAGCGCGCTCGGCGCCAACGGAAGGTTTCGCTCGATCTTTACCAGCGAATTGGTCGACGCCACCGTGTGTTCGGCGAAGGTCCCTACCTTGGCGAGGTGGCCCAGGTCCCGGCCGTCGGCGGTGTGGTGGCGGAATGTGCCGTCAGTGGGCATGCCCGGGATCATGGTGCCGATACCGGCGTCGCAGATGTATTCGGCTCCGGTTGCACACCAACGGCATTGACCGCAGACGGCGACGAACGACATCACCACATGGTCGCCCTGGGCGAACTCGGTAACGCCCTCACCGACCTCTTGCACGATGCCCGAACCCTCATGTCCACCGATGGTGGGGAACATGGTGGGTAACCCCATGGAACGCATGACCTCGTTGGGCGCCGACATGTCGCCTTTGAGGATGTGATCGTCGGAGTGGCACAGCCCGGCGGCGGCCATTTGGACGAGCACCTCGCCGGCCTTCGGCGGGTCAAGCTCGAATTCTTCGACGGACCACGGGCCCCCGACGTCATGCAGGATCGCCGCGCGGCTTTTCATGACGCGGGGCTGAAGGTGACGGGAAGCTTGTTGGGCGATCGGAAGGTGTGTCCGACGATCTTGGACTCCTGGCCGGTGCCGTCGTCGGCAACGAACGCCAGGTCGTTGACGCGGTCGAGCAGGCTGTTCAGCATCACCCGCGTTTCCAGCCGGGCCAGGTGCATGCCCAGGCACATGTGGATCCCGCCGGCGAAAGCGATGTGCGCGTGCCGCGTGCGGTGAATGTCGAACGTGTCGGGATCGGGCCAGCGACTTTCGTCGCGATTGGCAGAGCCCATGCACATGTCGACCTGGGCGCCGGCCGGGATTGTCTTGCCGCCCATTTCGACTTCCTCGGTGGTGGTCCGCATGACCATGGTCAGCGGGGTCTCCACCCGCAGCCCCTCCTCGATCGCGGTCGGTATTAACGACCGGTCCTGCCGGACCATCGCCAACTGTTCGGGGTGCGTCAACAGGAGGTACAGCAAGTTGCCCGAAGACCGGTAGGTGGTCTCCAGGCCCGCGGGCAGCAGCAGGCGCAAAAAGGCGATGATGGCCTCGTCGGTCAGTTTCTCGCCGTCGATCTCGGCGGCGACCAGGTCACCGATGATGTCGTTGGTGAGTTTGCGGCGCCGCTCCTCGACCTGGTTGAGGAAATAGTCGCGCAGCTCGTTGGCCGCGGTCAGCCCCGCCATGATGTCGGTCGGGATCGAGATGAGGTCCAGCGACAGCCGCCGGAACATGTCCAGGTCCTCGCGGGGCAGCCCAAGCAGTTCGGAGATGATCCGGGTCGGGAACTCGAACGTCAGCGCTTTGACCAAGTCGGCATGACCGTCGTGCTTGATTTCGTCGATCAACTGGTCACACACCGGTCCGATGACCGATGGCTCCCAGCGTTCCAGCGCGGTCGCCCGGAAGGCCTTGGCTACCAGGCTGCGGTGGTCATGGTGCTCCTTACCGCCCATCGCCAGGATGGTGTGGCCCATGACCAAACCGATCGTGTTGTCGTAGGCGGCGGACGTGAAGACCCGGTCGTCGCGGAACCCGCGGAACACGCCGTCGTAACCGAACAACACCCACTCGTCGCTCGGCCGCAGTTCCTCCGGCATCTGTTCGGGGTCCATGAAGGAGCCGTGCCACACCGGATCGGTGCGCCGCATGTACTCGAAGAAGAGGTACGGGCTGGTTTCGCCGGTGAGGTCAAGGGTGACAGGCTGGTCGTCGGGATCGGTGCGCAGCGTCATTGCCGCTCCTAGCTGGTCGCGGACCGCTCATTGGGATTGTCGCTATCATAATATAAATAGCAACGTAGCCCAATGGATTGTGGACGTTGCCGTATGGGGCACAGTATGGATTCGAGTGCTCTCAAGGAGGCGGTGATTCTCAAGTGCTTCAACGCCGATTCGTGTGCTCTCTCGACGAGTTACCGCCGGGCGAGATGAAGCTGGTCGACGTCGGCAAGTTCGGCGTCGGGGTTTACAACGTGGCCGGCTGTCTGTACGCGATCGTCAACTACTGCTCGCACGAGGGCGCTCCGCTGTGCGAGGGCCTGATCGGCGGAACCAACGAATCGACCCCCGACGAACCCGACGGGCTGCGTCGGGTCCGTGACGGTCAGATCGTCCGGTGCCCTTGGCACAACTGGGAATTCGATGTGACCACCGGTCAAAACGTTGCCGATCCGCACCGGCGGGTTCGCACCTACCAGGTCGATGTCGCCGACGGGGAGGTGTATCTCAACGGATGATCATCGACGCCAA
>DASQRI010000212.1:0-3840 GCA_035642975.1 Mycobacterium sp. | reverse complement strand
GCTGAAAGTGTCCGGTTCCACGCGGGACTCGCGGATTCCCACGGTGCCGTCGAGGTACGTCGGCGCGGCGGTGACGGTGATGAGTTCATTGTCGACATTGTCGTGACGGCGCCCGACGGCAGTACCTGCGTCGATATCCGCTCACTTCGGTACGCAGCGATGGAGTCAGGCCTTGAGCAGGTCGCTTCGCCCGACGAATCGACGACGTTGGCATGGTCGGAGATGCCCGCGGAGAACATACTCAGCGAACTCGAGATCAGGCTGCGAGCTATCCTGGCCCGTGAACTCGGGATGCCGGCATCAGCAGTGCACGTGGATCGGCCGTTCCCCGAACTGGGGCTCGATTCGATGATGGCGATGACGGTCCTACGAGAGGCCAAGCGGTTAGTGGGCTTCGACTTGTCGGCGACGATGTTGTGGAACCACCCGACCATCTCGTCGTTGGCGGCGTATTTGACGGAAATGCTTGTGGCACAACGAGTGCTGCAGGGCGATTCCCAAGAAGTCACCGTCGATGCGACACCCGACTCCGGGGGCAGTGTATTGGATGCGTTGTTCGACAGCGTGGAATCGGCGCCGGCCGGTAGTGAGAGCGGCATCTGATGAGAACGACCTTCAGCAGGGTTTCGGCCATGACCGCCGACCAGCGTGCCGCGCTGACCGAGCAGTTCGACAAGGCTGCTCGCATTGCAACAGCGGAGCCGGTGGCGGTGGTGGGAATCGGGTGCCGCTTCCCCGGTGGCGTGGTCGGACCGCAGAGCTATTGGGAATTTCTGGCCAACGGCGGGGATGCGATCAGCGAGGTACCTTCGGACCGCTGGGATGCTGACGCGTTTTATGACCCGGACCCGTTCGCGCCTGGCCGGATGGCGTCGAAGTGGGGTGGTTTCCTGCCCGATGTGGCCGGTTTCGATGCCGAGTTCTTCGGGATCTCCCCGCGTGAGGCCGAAGCCATGGACCCGCAGCAGCGAGTGCTGTTGGAGGTGGCCTGGGAAGCACTGGAGCATGCCGGTATCGCGCCGGATCGCATGGGCGGAACCCGCGCCGGCGTGATGATGGGGGTGTACTACAACGAGTATCAAACCTCTTCGGCCGCAACGCCGGACAGCATTGACGCCTACTCCGCAACGGGTAATGCGCACAGCGTCACCGTGGGGCGGATCGCGTACTTGCTGGGGCTGCGTGGTCCAGCGGTGGCGGTGGATACGGCGTGTTCATCGTCGTTGGTTGCCGTGCATCTGGCGTGCCAGAGCCTGCGACTGCGAGAAAGCGATCTGGCCCTGGCCGGCGGGGTAAATCTCATCTTGCGCCCAGAAACCCAACTCGCGCTATCTAAGTGGGGAATGTTGTCTCCGCGCGGCCGGTGTCATGCCTTCGATGCTGGGGCTGACGGGTTCGTGCGCGGTGAGGGTGCCGGGGTCGTGGTGCTCAAGCGGCTCACCGACGCGGTGCGCGACGGGGACCGGGTGCTGGCGGTGGTACGGGGCTCAGCGGTCAATCAGGACGGCCGCTCCAACGGCCTGACCGCGCCGAATGCGCTGGCGCAGCGCGACGTGATCACCCAGGCATTGCGCGGTGCCGACGTAGCGGCCGGCTCGGTGAATTTCGTTGAGACGCACGGCACGGGCACCGCATTGGGCGATCCGATTGAGTTCGACGCGTTGGCGGCCGTTTACGGGCGCGGGGAGGGCCCATGCGGTGTGGGGGCGGTGAAGACGAATATGGGCCATCTGGAGGCGGCCGCCGGCATCGCGGGATTCATCAAGGCCGCTTTGGCGGTCCAGCTGGGGCAGCTTCCGCCGAATCTCCACTTCACGCAATGGAATCCGGCGATCGACGCGTCCGCGACGCGGCTGTTCGTTCCAACCGACCTGGCTTCGTGGCCCGATTGCGAGGGTCCGCGGCGCGCCGGGGTGTCGTCGTTCGGGCTGGGCGGGACGAACGCCCATGTGGTGCTGGAGCAGGGACCGGATCCGGCGCCGGCTTCGGTGGCGGATCCGGCGGTGACGACACTGGTCGTCTCGGGTAAGACGGATCAGCGGATAGCGGCGTGGGCATCGGCGTTGGCCGATTGGATGGAGCGCGACGGCACCGATGTGCCGCTGGCTGATGTCGCCCACACCATCAGCCATCACCGCAGCCGCCACGGCAGATTCGCCACTGTGTGTGCGCGTGATCGCGGGCAGGCGGTGGCGGGGTTGCGGGCGGTGGCCGCAGGGCAGCCGGCGCCCGGAGTGGTGGGTCCGCACGAGGGGCCGCGCGGGTCGGGCACGGTGTTCATCTACTCCGGTCAGGGTTCTCAATGGCCCGGAATGGGCCGGCAGTTGCTGGCCGATGAACCGGCGTTCGCCGCCGCGGTGGCCGAGTTGGAGCCGGCTTTTGTTGAGCAGGTTGGGTTTTCGCTGCGGCAGGTGCTGGACGCCGGCGAGCCGCTAATCGGCATTGCCCGAATTCAGCCGGTTCTGGTGGGCATGCAGTTGGCGTTGACCGAGTTGTGGCGCTGCTACGGTGTGGAACCCGATGCGGTGATCGGGCATTCGATGGGGGAGGTGACCGCGGCGGTGGTGGCCGGTGCGCTGACCGCCGCTGACGGCTTGCGTGTGATCGCGACCCGCTCGAAGTTGATGTCGCGGCTCTCCGGGCACGGCGCGATGGCGTTGCTGGAATTGGATGCGGGCACCGCCGAGGGGTTGATCGCCGGCTATCCTGACGTCACCTTGGCGGTGCATGCTTCGCCGCAGCAGTCGGTGATCGCTGGTCCGCCTGAGCAGGTCGATGCGGTGATCGCGGTGGTGGACGCCCAGGGCCGGCTGGCGCGGCGCATCGAGGTGGACGTGGCTTCCCACCATCCGACCATCGATCCAATACTGCCCGAATTGCGCAGCGCGCTTTCGGATTTAGCACCGAGCACGCCCAAAATCCCGCTGATCAGCACCACCGGGCAAACTGGTGGGGAGCCCATGTTTGACGCTGCCTACTGGGTCGCCAATCTGCGCAATCCGGTGCGGTTCAGCCAGGCCGTGGTAGCTGCCGGCGCCGAGCACAGCACGTTCATCGAGATCAGCCCGCATCCGCTGCTCAGCCACGCCATCACCGAGAGCCTGGGGTCGGTCAGGCCTCCCGGTGACATCCGGGTGGCGGTGACGGTGACCCGTGACAACGACGAAACGCTCACCTTCCACACCCAACTGGCCACCGTTCGGCCGCCGTCAGGTGAGATGGCGCAGTCTGCCGACGGCGCAGGTCGGCTCGTGGACCTCCCGACACCGTGGCTGCATTCGAGGTACTGGGTCGGTCATCGATCGGTGAGTCCAGAGTTGACGGGTGCTCATCCGTTGCTTGGGCTGCACGTCGAAATGCCCTCGGGCCGCGATCATCTGTGGCAAGCCGACGTCGGAACCGAGCTGATTCCCTGGCTGGCGGATCACAAGGTCCACGCACAAGCCATCATGCCGGCAGCAGCCTTCGCCGAGATCGCGCTGGCCGCCGGCAGCGAAGCCCTGGACCTGCCCGTCGACGCCATAGTGGTGAATCGGCTCGAAGTCGAGCAGATGCTTCTGCTGGATGCGCAGACCAGACTGACGACCCAGCTGACCCGAAGTGACGACGGCTCGCGCGTCGAGATCTATTCCCGCTCAGCCGACGGCAATTGGTGTCGGCATGCAGTAGCGCGGGTCGAAGCTGCGCCGCACGATGTCCTGCCCGAGCCGACGGGTGCGCCCGCCGAGGCGGGAACTGTCGTATCACCGGCGGACTTCTACACTGCGTTGCGGCGTACCGGCGCACATCATGGCCAGGCGTTTGCCGCCTTGACGCGGATCATTCGAACGTCCAGCGGTT
>DASQRI010000211.1:0-4658 GCA_035642975.1 Mycobacterium sp. | reverse complement strand
GGACGCAAGGGCAACTTTGCATCCGACGCCAGTCGCATATCCGGCAGGCGCTGCAGCAGGCGGGTCTGCATGATCGACAGCTCTAGCCGGGCGAGTTGGTTGCCCAAACAGAAGTGCGTCCCGAAACCGAACGCCAGATGGTTGTTCGGGTAGCGCTCGATGTTGAAGTTCTCCGGGTCGTCGAAGACCTTCTCGTCGAAGTTGGCCGACTCGAACAGCAGGATCATCTTTTCGCCCTGATGCAGCTGGGTGCCGTGGAATTCGTTGTCGGCGGTGATCGTGCGTGCCATGTTCTTCACCGGCGCGGTCCAGCGCAGCATTTCTTCGATCGCGTTCGGCAGCAGTCCCAAATCGTCGGTCAGGCGCTTGTGCTGATCGGGGTGCAGCAGCAGCTGTCTCGTCCCGCCGGACAGCGTGTGACGCGTGGTCTCGTCGCCGCCGATCAACAGCAGTAGAACCTCGGTGACGATCTGGTGGTCTTCCAGCCGCGACCCTTCGACCTCCGCGTGCACCAGGACGCTGACCAGGTCGTCGGTCGGCTCGGACTTTCGGGCCGAAATCATCCCCATCATGTATTCGCTGTAGGCAGCGAAGGCGTCCATGGTGACTTGGAAATCTTCTTCGGCCGCGGTGCTGCTCAACGCGCCGACCAGATCATCGGACCACTTGAGGAACATTGTGCGCTCCTCGGGGCGCACGCCGAGCATGTCGCCGATGACCGCCATCGGCAGGGGCGCGGCCAGGTCCCAGACGAAGTCGCACTCGCCGCGCTCGCACACCGCGTCGATCAACGTGTCGCAAAGTGCCTCGATCTTGGCTTCCAGATCTTTCACGCGCTTGCGGGTGAAGCCGGAGTTGACCAGCTTGCGGCGCAACAGATGTTGCGGATCGTCCATCTCGATCATCATCTCGACGCCCGGTTGGTCGGGGCGGATGCCGCCGGCGTTCGAGAACAACTCGGGGTTGCGCTCAGCCTCGATAACGGCCTGATACGTCGCTGCGGCGGCCAACCCGTTGCGGTCTCGGAATACCGGCTCGTTCTCGCGCATCCACTTGTAGACGGGCCGGGAGTCGCCGGCGTAGAAAGTCCCGTCGGTCAGGTCGACATCCGGTTTGGTCATCGTCATGAGATCTCCTGAGCGTCGCCGAATGTCATTTGTACGTGGTCAGCAGAGCTGGACAGCATCGCGCGCTTCGGAAGGCCCAGCGACGCCAACTCTTTCGCATAAGGATGATCGCCCAGCCAGACGCGCACTCCTCCGAGTCGGGTCCGCACACCGTCCAGCGTGTGTTCGAAGGCGGTCTCACGGGTGACCCCGTCGCGGTGCGAGTAGCTGCGCTGCGCCTGGTGGCGCGGGGTCAGCCGAATCGGAAGGCCGGGACGGAAGTCCATGCCGATTACCAGTTGCCCGTCGACAGTGCAGTCGAACCCGAACTGACGGCCCTCTCGAATGGTGAAGTCCGCCATGACTTTCGGGTAGCCCCAGATCTTGGTCCCCGCCTCCAGCGTGAACGCCTGGTCGACGGGCAGGTGATGGATGAAGGCACCGGCCGACTGCAGGGCGCGCGGTCCGCTTGCCTTCAACCCCGGTGGGTTGACCATCACGCTGGTGCCGAACTCGTAGTACCGGCCCAGGTCGCCATCGATATAGTGCATCGACATTAGGACCACGACCGCGCGCCCGGGCAGGTAACGGCAGACTTGCAGGCCGCTGTAGTCGATCATCCGCTGCGCGGCGTCGGCATCGACTGAGAACATCGCCATGTGCTGGTTTGCCTTGCGGATCTGCACCGGCATGGTGAGCACCGTGCCCGCGATGGTGTGCTGCGAGGCTGTCATCGGGTCAATCTAGAACGTGTTCTATTCGTCGGGCAAGGCCCGATCAAACCAGCGTGGCCACCTCAAGCACCTGCTCCACGTTGCGGCCGCTGACAACCATCATGGTCACGCCGGCGGCCTCCCAGGCCTTGATCTGCTTACGCACATAGTCCACATCGCCGACGATCGCGGCATCGTCGATGACTTCGTCCGGGATGATCGTCGCGGCCTTGTCCTTCTCGTTGCTGCGGAACAGCCTCGTGACGTCGTCGACCACCTCGGCGTAGCCCATCCGGCGGTAGACGTCGGCGTGGAAGTTGGTGTCCTCGGCGCCCATGCCACCCATGTAGAGAGCTATGTAGGGCTTCATGGCGGCGAACGCGGCACTGCGGTCATCGGTGATGACGATGTTGGCCGTGGCACAGATCTCGAAGTCCTTGCGGCTGCGGCGCGCGCCCGGGCGGGCGAACCCCTCGTCCAGCCACTCGTTGTAGGTGTCCGCCATACGCGGGGTATAGAAAATCGGCAGCCAGCCGTCGCAGATCTCAGCGGCCAGCGCGACGTTCTTGGGTCCCTCGGCGCCCAGCATGATCGGGATGTCGGCCCGCAGCGGATGGGTGATGGGCTTGAGCGGCTTGCCCAATCCCGTGCTGCGCTCACCGGTCAACGGCAGCGGGTAATGCGGCCCATCGCTAGTCACCGGTTTCTCTCGGGCCAGCACCTGACGGACGACGTCGATGTACTCCCGGGTTCGGGCCAGCGGCTTCGGAAATGACTGGCCGTACCAGCCTTCGACGACCTGCGGGCCCGACACACCCAGCCCCAGCAAGTGGCGTCCGCCGGACAGGTGATCCAGCGTCAACGCCGCCATCGCGCACGCGGTCGGGGTGCGCGCGGACAGCTGCACGACCGAGGTGCCCAGTCGCAGCCGCCGCGTCGACGAACCCCACCAGGCCAGCGGCGTGTAGGCGTCGGAACCCCAAGCCTCGGCGGTGAACACCGCGTCGAACCCGGCATCCTCGGCCGCGGCCACGAGTTCAGCATGGTTATCCGGCGGCTGAGCGCCCCAATATCCCAGCTGGAGTCCGAGCTTCATGCGAGCCGCCTTTCCTGCAGGTCCCGACCGTATCTTGAATCCATTCTTAGAACCTGTTCTACTCGATGCTGTGACCACCAGCCAAAGCAGCCCGGTGCAGATCGATACCCATCAGCCGCCACTCTCGGCGCCCCTGAAGCTGTCCTTCGACTACACCCGTTCAGTTGGACCCACGCTCAGCCAGTTTTTCACCGCTCTGCGCGAGCGACGCATCGTCGGTACTCGGGGCTCGGATGGCCGGGTCTACGTCCCGCCCGCCGAGTTCGACCCGGTGACCTACGAACGATTGACCGAGATCGTACCGGTGGCCAGTGTCGGGGCCGTGCTGTCGTGGACCTGGCAGCCCGAGCCCCTGGCCGGCCAGCCGCTGGACCGGCCATTCGCCTGGGCGCTGATCAAACTCGACGGCGCCGACATTCCACTGCTGCACGCCGTCGACGCTGGATCGTCCGACGCGATCGGCACAGGGACGAGGGTGCATGCCCATTGGGTCGATGAACCGGCGGGTGCGATCACCGACATCGCCTACTTCGCGCTAGGCGACGAGGCCGAGCCGGTGCCAGAGACGGCCGACGACCGCGACCCGGTGACGATCCAGGTGACGCCAAGCAGCATCGAAATCCAGCACACCGCTTCGCTTCCCGAGAGCGCGTTTCTGCGCGGCCTGGAAGAGGGAAAGCTGCTCGGCGCCCGCACCGGCAAGGACGGGAAGGTGTATTTCCCGCCGAAGGAAGCGGACCCGGCGACCGGCCGCGAACTCGACAACTACGTCGAGCTGCCCGACAGGGGCACGGTGACGACGTTCGCGATCATCAACATCCCGTTCGCCGGCCAGCGCATCAAGCCCCCGTACGTCGCGGCCTACGTGCTGCTCGATGGCGCCGATATCGCGTTCCTGCACCTGATTCAGGAGATCGACGCCACCGAGGTGCGGATGGGCATGCGAGTGCAGGCGGTGTGGAAGCCCCGCGAGGAATGGGGCCTCGGCATCGACAACATCGAATACTTCAAGCCGACCGGCGAACCCGACGCCGACTACGACACCTACAAGCACCACCTGTAAAGGGAAAACGTGACTGATCGCGATGTAGCTGTCGTCGGATTCGCTCATGCTCCGCATGTGCGCCGTACCGATGGCACCACCAACGGCGTCGAAATGCTGATGCCGTGTTTTCACGCGCTTTATGACGAACTCGGGCTCGAGCAGACCGATATCGGCTTCTGGTGCTCCGGATCGTCGGACTACCTTGCCGGCCGGGCATTTTCGTTCATCTCCGCTATCGACTCGATCGGAGCAGTGCCGCCGATCAACGAGTCGCACGTGGAGATGGACGCCGCGTGGGCGCTCTACGAGGCCTACATCAAAGTGCTGACCGGTGAGGTGGACACCGCGCTGGTCTACGGCTTCGGCAAGTCCTCGGCCGGCACCCTGCGCCGGGTGCTCGCGCTGCAGACCGATCCGTATTCGGTCGCGCCGCTGTGGCCGGATTCGGTGTCATTGGCCGGGCTGCAGGCCCGCTTCGGCTTGGACGCCGGTAAATGGACGGCCGAGCAGATGGCCCAAGTGGCGCTGGACTCGTTCGCCGTTGCCCAGCGCACTGACTCGGAGAAGCCGGCGAAGAGCATCGACGAGCTGTTGGCCCGGCCGTTCTTCGCCGATCCCCTTCGGCGCCATGACATTGCGCCGATCACCGACGGCGCGGCGGCGATCGTGCTGGCCGCCGGCGACAAGGCCCGCGAGCT
>DASQRI010000210.1:0-8584 GCA_035642975.1 Mycobacterium sp. | reverse complement strand
TGCTTTCCACTCGGTGTCTCGGTGCCCAGCATTTCGGCGAGCACGATGCCGGTTTCGATGTTGATCATGTCGTCGCGAGTCAGCACCGCCACCGCGCGGGCGCGATCCACCCGCGCCGTTTGCAGTGTCTGGCGCAGTGTGGCGTCACCGAAGATCACCGGCACGTCGAGGTTTCGCACCGCGGCCAGGAATCGGTTCTCCTCGTCGCGCTCGATGACGGCGACGTCGTGTCCGGCGGCGGTCAGGTCGCTGACCACGCGCATGCCGAGCGCGCTCAACCCGACGACGACGATGTGGTTGCGCAGATGGCGGATCCGTGGGCGTGCGGCCGCCAGGACGAAGCGACGCGACAGCAGCACGTCGGCCACGAAGGAGACGATCAACGCGGTGGTCGTCACCCCGCTGAACATCAACGCGGTGGCGAACATCCGCAGCCAGGTCGGCTGGTGCACAAAGCTGAAGTCGCCGTAGCCGGTCGTGGTCATCGTTTCGACGGTGAAGTAGAACGCGTCGATCCAGCCCATCGTGGGCGGGGCCTTGTAGCCGAACCGCAGCACGATCGTGGAGATGACCAGGACCATGAACGTGGCGGCCACGACCGGATAAAACGTGGGGTTGAAGTCGTTGAAGAGCACCCGAACGGAGTCGACGGCGCGGCGCAGCCGTGGCTGGCGCGAGCGCTTCCGCGTCGCGCGGGGGATCTTGATGCCCTGAGCTGCCACCTCGGCGGCCGTGCCGATCATCATCGTCCAGTCGCCGGCGTGCACCTCCTGGT
The DNA here is from genome assembly GCA_035642975.1 of Mycobacterium sp. Taxonomy (GTDB): domain Bacteria; phylum Actinomycetota; class Actinomycetes; order Mycobacteriales; family Mycobacteriaceae; genus Mycobacterium. The sequence continues at coordinate 7,809 of DASQRI010000210.1, read as the reverse complement.
CGCGACCCGGGCAGACGTCAACGTCGCCGGGGGTTGGGGAGTTCTCGCCGTGAATGACCGCCACCGGGGCCAAGTCGCCATAAAGTTCTCGCAGCGTCGCATCGCGGTACGCCCCGCGGCCTGCGACGACGAACTCGATGCCGGCGGCATCGAAGCGGTGCGTCCGCTGCGCCAGGCAGGCCTCGACAAACGACGGCGCGGCGACGTCGGCGACGTCGAGGATCGCACCGGGCCCGTTGTCGTCGGCTACCGCAGCGCGCAGCACGTCGTTGGCCACCCGCGCCACCACACGCACGTTCGGGTTGGCTTTCCTTGCCAGCAAAGCGATTTCGAGGTTGGTCGCATCGTCGTCTCCGGCGCAGACGACGGCAAGCGCATGAGAAACTTCGGCGAGGGTGAGTTCGCGAGCGACACCGGCCTCGGACGCCTCGGTATTGACCAGCCTGACAACGGTCGCACCGGCGTTTTTCAGCTCGTCGGCGATCGTGGTGGCCAGCGCATCCTCACCGCTGACAATGATGTGGCGATGCATGCTCTCGCACTTCGGGCCGGTTCACCAGGGCATTATGTCATCCGGCCGGAAAACCCACCCGCAGTGCTGTGAAAGCGTCGCTAGGACAGCCTGTTTGCAGCGACGCGGGCCACCGCCTGCCGGTCCACCTTGCCGATGCCACGCATCGGTAGCGCGTCGACGATATGCAACTCGCGAGGTGCGGCGGTGCGATCGAGTTTGCGGATGACGTGTTCCCGCAGCGTGTCGAGGGAGGGCGGGGCGAAACCATCGGCCACCACTACGGCTGCGACCACCCGTTGACCCAGCCGCTCGTCAGTAAGCCCGAACACCGCGCAGTCGGCCACCGCGGGATGAGTCCGCAGCGCGGCCTCGACCGGTTGGGGTAGGACCGTCAACCCGCCGGTGCTGATCGCGTCGTCGACTCGGCCGAGCACGCTGAGCACACCCGAATCATCGACTACGCCAAGGTCGTCGGTGCGAAACCAGCCCGGTTCGGCGAACGGGTCGGGATCGGGTGGGTTGCGATAGCCCTCGGCCAGTGTCGGTCCGCCGATCACGATCCGACCGTCGGCGTCCACGCGTACCTGGACGCCGTCGAGCGGAACACCGTCGTAGACGCAGCCGCCGGCGGTCTCGCTCATCCCGTAGGTGCGGACCACGTTGATGCCCGCGCCCGTGGCGGCGTCGAGGATCGGCCGCGGGGCCGGACCGCCGCCGATCAAGACGGCGTCCAGTCCGGCCAGCGCGGCGGTGGCCGCCGGATCGGTCAGTGCCTTGGCCAACTGCGCGGCCACCAACGCCGTGTAGCGGCGTCCAGAGCCGAGTTCTAATACCGCAGAAGGCAATTGGTGGATGTCGAAGCCTGCCGAGATGTCCAGCTCAGCCGGCACGTTACCCGCCAGCAGGCTACGCACCAGCACTTGCACACCGGCAATGTGATAGGGCGGCAAAGCCAGCAACCATTGGCCGGGCCCGCCCAGACGGTCATGGGTGGCTGCGGCGCTGGCGCTCAGCGCGGCGGCGGTGAGCAGCGCACCCTTGGGCGCACCCGTGGTGCCCGATGTCGTCACCACCAGCGCGACGTCGTCGTCGATGGCTTCACCCACCCGCAGCGCCGACAGCGTGGACTTGTGATCGTCATCGGCCGGCACCGGCAGCAGCGCGGACGCCCGGCCGTTCAGGACCTGCTCGAGGGCAGCGAGCAGCGGTCGCGCCGAGGAGCCCCGCGCTACGGCGAATGCGCGCAGGACGGCTATCCGGTCTCCTGGCCGTCGCGGGCGTCGTCCAGCGGCCAACCCTTGGCGGCCAGCCGTTCCCGCACCCGCTCGATGTCCGCCGGCGACGGCAGTTCGTCGGTCATTTGGGTGATCAGCACCCCGATGTCGACGTGATCGAAATCGCCCCGCGTCATCAGCTCGCGGGCCACCTCTTTGACCTCGTCGTTGCTCAGCCGACGGGATAGCAGGGCGAGTACCGGGAAGTAGTCAGTCGGCGGAATGCCTTCTGGATACCCGGCGCGCAGCCAGTTGACCACCGAGGTCAGGAATCGGTTCACAGTGTGTCAACTTCCCCGGCCGGGCCGTCGATAAGCCTCAATTCAGATTAATTTTTGATGCTACGCGGGCTTGGCTCCGAGAATGTACATACCGGTGTGCGCCCCGATGAACTCTCGGGAGATGTACAACACGCCGATGACGACCGCAACCAGCGCCAACGCGTATATCGCATAGCTGATCGCAGTAAGCGCCGGGTTCTTGTGTCCCGCGGCGGCACCATCGGAACCCATGACACCGGCCCCCGCGGCACCGAACCGCACAGCGACTGCAAACAGCGCCGGAAGTCCGCTACCGAGGATCAGACCGAAGATCAGGATCTTCAGCGAGGCCTGATAGTTGAACCAGTGGCTCAGGTGGTTCATAGCGTGCCTGCTTTCTTTGTCTCGGCGGTGTGCGGAGCGGCTTCCCCGTCGGTGAAGGGAGAGCCGGCGAGGCCCGGCTTGCCGTCCTCGTCGAGACCGGCGGTCAGGTCGCCCTTCCACTCGGCGTTGACGTTGTTGTGATCCACCTTCGTCTTGCGCGACTGCAGGTAGATGGCGGTGGCCACGGCAAGCAGTATGGCGAAGCCGATGGTCGCACCGGCGTAGCCGCCGATCCCGTGGGTGATCCAGTAGGTGAGGGCCCCGACGAGGCCGGCCGCGGGCAGCGTGATCAGCCATGCGGTCGCCATCCGGCCGGCGACGCCCCAGCGGACCTCTGCGCCGGGCTTACCGACGCCGCTACCGAGGACGGATCCGGTCACCACCTGAGTGGTGGACAGCGCGTAGCCGAACTGGGCCGACAGCAGGATGATCACCGCTGACGACGATTCGGCAGCCATGCCCTGCGGCGACTTGATCTCCACGAGCCCTTTGCCCATGGTGCGGATGATCCGCCAGCCGCCGAAGTACGTGCCCAGTGCCATCGCGCACGCGCAGGCCAGGATCACCCAGAACGGCGGCAGGGCGTCCGTCCGGCTGACCGCGCCGTAGGAGATCAGCGCAAGGAAGATCACGCCCATGGTCTTCTGCGCGTCGTTGGTGCCGTGGGCCAGCGAAACCAGTGAGGCCGAGAAGATCTGGCCGCGCCGGAAAGCAGTTTCGCTGCGCTCCTCCGGGACGCCCCGATTGATCCGGTAAACCAGCCAGGTTCCAACGGCTCCGACGACTCCGGCCAACACCACCGACACCAGGGCCGGAATGAGCACGCGGGACACCACGCCGGTCCAGAGCACCCCGTGCGCGCCGGCCGCGGCGATCATGGCGCCGACGATGCCACCGACCAGGGCGTGCGATGAGCTCGAGGGAATACCCAACAGCCAGGTCAGCAGGTTCCACACGATCCCGCCGACCAGCCCGGCGAACACCAGCTGCAGTGTCACCAGGTGACCATTCACCAGGTCCTTGGCGATCGTTCCCGCGACCGCAGTGGACAGGAACGCACCCGCGAGGTTCAGCACCGCCGACAGCGATACCGCAGCCTTCGGCTTGAGTGCGCCACTGGCAATGGAGGTGGCCATGGCGTTACCGGTGTCGTGAAACCCGTTGGTGAAATCGAATGCTAGGGCGGTGATCACGACGATGATCAAGAGGAACAACTGAAGGTTCACGGGCCTAATTCTGGGGGTAGGCGGGTGTTCTTGTCGAAAGAACGGGGATGCTAATCGAAGGTATTCTGCACTCGTCGTCAGATGTTCGCCTGAGGTTAACCTTCCGCCCGGCGTTCACCGCGGGTGTCGCGGCGCAGCGGGTGATTGCCGGGGATCTCGACAAAGATCAGGGTCACCCCGTCGGGGTCGGTCACGTGCATCTCTTTGAGGCCCCACGACTCTTGGCGAGCCTCGCGGGCGATCGCCACGCCTCTGCTCTCCAGCTCCGATTGTGTTGCCGCCACATCACGCACCTGCAGCCACAGCGCACCGGGGAACGGTCCGGCCGGGTGCTCGGGCGCGCCGTGGCCGGCCAGCTCGATCAGCGATTGGCCGGCGTAAAACACTGTGCCCGCGCCGTAATCGCGAGCGATAGCCAACCCGATCTCGTCTCGATAAAACCGCAGCGAGCGCTCATAGTCCGCCGGCCGGAACAGCATCCGGCTGGCCAGGATGTCCATGCCTCGTGTCTATCACGGCCGGCTCAGCGATTCGGTTGAAGCCGTTGGCGCCGTATCAGCGTGGTCGCCAAACCCGGGCCGATGGTGTCCATCGCCTGGGCCACGACCGCCATCCGCGGCGCGATCCGGACCGGCCGGGTACGCGCGGCGGTGATCATCCAACCGGCGGCCTCCTCGGAGCTCAATGCCGGCAACCCCTGATATTCCTTGGTCGGCGCGATCATCGGGGTGGCCACCAGCGGGTAGTAAAGCGTGGTCGAGTGCACACCCTTTGGCGCCCACTCGGTTTCGATCGCGCGGCTGACCGCGGACAGCGCGGCTTTGGACGCGTTGTACACCGAGAACAGCGGTGACGCCTCGCTGAACACCCCCCAGGTCGCGACGTTGATGATGTGCCCGTCGCCGCGCTGCAGCATGCCGGGCGCGATACCGCGGATCAGTCGGAGCGGCGAGTAGTAGTTGAGCACCATGGTCCGGTCGACGTCGTGCCACCGTTCCAGCGAGTCGATAACCGGTCGCCGGATGGATCGGCCGGCGTTGTTGATCAAGATGTCCACCCCGCCCAGACGCTCCTCGACGTCGGCGACCACCGCGTCGACGGCGTCCAGGTCGGACAGATCGCAGGGGATCGCGATCGCGGTGCCGCCGTCGCTTTCGATCCGCCCCACCACCGCGTCCAGGAGGTCTTTTCGCCGGGCCACCGCGACCACGGTGGCGCCGCGGCGGGCGAACTGCACGGCGGCGCTCTCGCCGATACCGGACGAGGCCCCGGTCAGCAGGATGCGTTTGCCGTCGAGGTCGACGGCTTTGGCGCCGGCCGAACGCAGTCGCGACGCAATGGGCGGGCGCATGGTGGCCAGCGTGACCTGCTCGGCTAATCGTCGAAGCGGATTCTTACTCACAGGTCGCGAGTCTAGGACGATGCCCTAGAAATACCTCGGGAACCGGCTCCAGTCCGGCGGCCGTTTCTCCAGGAACGCGTCACGACCCTCGACGGCCTCGTCGGTCATGTAAGCCAGCCGGGTGGCCTCACCGGCGAACAGCTGCTGGCCGACCAGTCCATCGTCGAGCAGGTTGAACGCGTACTTAAGCATCCGTTGCGCCTGAGGCGATTTCGCGTTGATCTCGGCGGCCCACTGAATACCGGCCGCTTCCAGCTCGGCATGTTCGACGACGGCGTTGACCGCGCCCATCGCATGCATCTGCTCGGCGGTGTAGTCGCGGCCGAGGAAGAAGATCTCGCGGGCGAACTTCTGGCCCACCTGCCGCGCCAGATATGCGCTGCCGTAGCCGCCGTCGAAGCTGCCGACGTCGGCGTCGGTCTGCTTGAATCGGGCGTGCTCGCGGCTGGCCAGGGTGAGGTCGCAGGTCACGTGCAGGCTGTGCCCGCCGCCCGCCGCCCAGCCGTTGACCAGGCAGATCACTACCTTGGGCATGAACCGGATCAGCCGCTGCACCTCCAGGATGTGCAGCCGGCCGGCCCGTGCGGCGTCGACGGTGTCCGCGGTGTCGCCGGAGGCGTACTGGTAGCCGCTGCGGCCGCGGATGCGCTGGTCCCCGCCGGAGCAGAACGCCCAACCACCGTCCTTCGGCGACGGCCCGTTTCCGGTCAACAGCACCACCCCGACGTCCGGCGACATGCGGGCGTGGTCCAGCACCTGGAAGAGCTCGTCCACCGTGTGCGGGCGAAACGCGTTGCGCACCTCGGGCCGGTTGAACGCCACCCGCACGGTGGCATCGGCTCGGTGGCGGTGATAGGTGATGTCGGTCAGCTCGACGAACCCGTCGACCGGCTTCCAGTTCTCAGCGTGAAAAGGGTTGTCACTCAAGGCTGTTGAATTCCATCCAGTCGAAATACCGCGCAACGGCCGGCCAGCGCCTCGAATTCCTCGGGCCTGCCCTCGGTGACCAGGCCGGCCCGCTTCATGAATCCGACACCGGTGGGCACCTCTTCGGGAAAGACTCGCAGCAGCGGGCGCGCATCGTCGGCGGACAACTCGACCATCTTCACGCGTCGCACGCTGCGACCGCGGGCAACCGTGGCCTCACCGGAGGCTCGGACGTTGGCCACCCAGTCGGCGCCGGGAAATCCGGCGACGACGTACTCGTTGCCGTGGGCGGTCATCGGCGTGACCGGGGTCGACCGCTCGCGTCCGGATTTGCGTCCGGCGACCGTCAACACGACTGGGCTCTCGCCGCCGAAACTCATGCCCAGCCGCAACATCTGGATGAAAACCTTGTTCGCCGGTTTGAGCCACCACGGCGGCCGGACCGGTTTGCTGCTGCCCATACGGCGACCGTACTCGTCGCGCTGGGCAGGGCTTTGGCAAGGCTATGTTTCCTGGCGACCGTGGGTCGCGTTGTCTAATGTTTTGCCCCGTGACGGCTACGCCTCATCCGCATGAGCCGCACCTGGGTTCGGTGTCCGCGCGACTGAATTGGCTCCGGGCAGGGGTGCTGGGCGCCAACGACGGGATTGTGTCGACGGCAGGCATCGTCGTCGGTGTCGCCGCGGCGACGGTGGCACGCGGTCCGATCATGACCGCGGGAATCGCCGGGCTGGCCGCAGGCGCGGTGTCGATGGCGTTGGGCGAATACGTGTCGGTCAGTGCGCAGCGCGACACCGAACAGGCACTGCTGCGGCAGGAATCGCGCGAGCTTCACGCCGACCCCGGCGCCGAGTTGGACGAGCTCACGGCATTGCTTGAGGCCAAGGGATTGCGGCCGGCGACTGCACGCCGGGTCGCCGAGGAACTCACCGACCACGATCCAATGGCCGCGCACGCCGAAATCGAGCTCGGGTTCGATCCCTCGGAGCTGACCAGCCCGTGGCAGGCGGCGCTGTCGTCGGCCTTGTCGTTCAGCGTCGGCGCGCTGCTGCCGCTGATCGCCATCCTGGCCGCACCGATTGCACTGCGGATCCCGATCACCGTCGCGGCGGTGCTGCTGGCCCTGGTCGTCACCGGGACGGTGTCGGCGGGTCTGGGTGGCGCACCGAAAAGCCGTGCAGCACTGCGTAATTTCGTCGGCGGTGGCTTGGCTCTGGCGGTCACCTACCTGATTGGCCACTTGGTCGGCGCCGCGATCACCTGACCGTCACCGGCTTTCGGTGAAATCCTCGACACCATGGTGGGGCGGGCTGCCGTCGGGTGTGCAGACGGAGTCGAGGCGCGCGACCTGGTCGGCGCTGAGCACGACATCTCCGGCGCCGACGTTCTCCTCGAGGTGCGCGATCGACCGGGTGCCGGCGATCGGCAGCGTGTTCGGCGCGTGGGCCAGCAGCCACGCCAGCCCGACTTGGGCTGGTGTGGCGTCCAGCTCGCCGGCGACCGCACGGACCACCTCGTTGTCGGTGACCTTAGGGAAGCCCGGGAATGACGACCCGAGCGGAAAGAATGGCGCCCAGGCTATTCCTTCGGCCGTGCAGAGCTCGAGCATCGCCTCGTGGGCGCGGTCGAGCAGGCTGTAGGCGTTCTGCACGCAGACGATGCCCGCGGGCAATGCGCGCTGCAGGACGTCGAGCGGCACGCTGCTGATCCCGATCGCGCCGATCTTGCCCTCGTCGCGCAGCGCGACCATTTCGGCCAGCTGATCGTCGAGGTCGACGAGCTGGTCGCCTTCGGCTTGCAGCCCTGGCCCGAGGTCGAGCCT
>DASQRI010000209.1:0-2924 GCA_035642975.1 Mycobacterium sp. | reverse complement strand
GGAAGGACGAAGTGGCCGCAAGTTGTGAGGCAAACCTGACGTACGTCTTCCACTCGCTGGCGGGGCACGCCGACCATGATGTCTCCGCTGCCGAGCACACTGGAAGCGCGCGCGCGCTCGCCGGTGTGCCGCTACCGGCGTTGATGACGGCCTACCGGATCGGTTTTCGGTTCATGTGGGAAGAGACCCTCGCTGCCGCTCGGGCCGCAGGAATACCCGTCGAATCGATCCTGGAAGTCACCGCACGGGTCTTTACTGCACAGGACACCTTCACCCAGGCGATGGCCGACGCCTACCGCCAACAGCTGACCGCGCAGATTCTCGAGCAGGAAGAAGAACGATCGGCCCTGGTCGAAGCGCTGCTGTCGCGGCGGATCACCGACACACACTCCCTGTGGGAGGCCGCCGACCTGCTCCGGCTGCCCACCGCCGGGCCGTACGTCGTCGTGGCGGCCGAATTGCCGGCGATCGGAAAGTTGGGACTGCCGGCGATCGAGAACAAGCTCTCCGCCCGCGACATCCGGTCTGCGTGGCGGCTGCTGCCGGACCTACACGTCGGCATCGTGCACGTCCGGATCCGCGACACCGTCGACACCTTGATCGCGGTGCTCCGCCAGGCGACCGTCCGGGTCGGCATCAGCCCGCCGTTTGACGACTTGGCCGAAACCAGCGAGGCCCTGCGGTTCGCCCGGCTGGCGGTCACTGGAAAGCCGTCGGGCGACTCACTGGTGACTGTGTTCGACGACACCCCGCTCGCAGTTGCGGCGGTCAGCGCGCCGGAGGTGATGACGAAGATCAGGTCAACGGTGCTCAAGGGGCTGAGTCACCTGCCGTCCCCCGAACGCACGATCCTGCTCGACACCTTCCAGGCGTGGTTGCAGGCGGGCGGGTCGGCTAACGACACCGCGGCGGCAATCTTCTGCCATCCCAACACCGTGCGGCACCGTCTTCGCCGCATCGAGGAGTTGACCGGCCGTTCGCTGTCGCGGCCCATCGACATCAGCGAACTCTGTCTGGCCTTCGAAGTCGAGCAGCGGCTGCCCTGAGCGGCGGTTTTGTCTCCGGAAGACAACAATCCGCCGCAACTTGGTTCATTGACGACGTCGCCACCCCACCGTGGCGCAGCTAAATTTTCCCCTACGAACGCATCACACATTCCAGGACCACCGGCTAATCCCGAATTAGCAAGTGCCACAACCGCATCCAACTCAAAGAAAAGTAGGTAAAGCCATGTTAGTGCCCGCCTTCATCTTCCTGATGATCCTGTTCCCCGTGCTCCTCCCCGCCGGCATCACCGCCGTCGACGCCATCAAGCGGGCCTACCGACGCAACCGGGCGGCCGGCGGGCTACAGACAATGGCGCCTCGCCGATTCGCCGTCCCGGCCGCCGCCTGATATTTGGCATCCCCCAGTCGGGGCCACACCTACGGGTGTGGCCCCGACTGGTTTATGGGGTGCCCGGCTGCAGAACCGCGCTGCCGTACCAGTGACAGGCGAGCAACGCCAGCTCGACGTCGAGCCGGTCGCTGCCGATCTCGCGACCGCGCCGGGCAATGGCGCGGCCCACTCGGTACTTCACCGAGTTGGAGTGCAAATTCAGATCCTCGGCGGCGACCTTATAGCTGCAACCGCAACCCAAAAACACCCGCAACGTCTCGCGCAGCCGCGCATCGTTCTCGTTGTCGGACGCCAGTTCGCCAAGTACGGCGGCCACCCAGTCGCGGGTATCGGCCACGTCACCACCAAGGCGCGCCAATACGGACAGACCGGGGTCGGTCGCCGCAATCACCGTCGGCGCCGGCCGTTTGGCGATCACCGCGACGCTGCGGGCAGTATCCGCCTCCCGATGCGACTGACGAAAACCCTCGACACCGCTGGCCATGGTCCCGATTGCCACGCTCGGGCAATCGGATCGTGCGCGCGTCAACTCGCGAACCTTGTCCGGGGCGCCGGCCACCGCGGCACGATACGGCAGCCAACCCCATCCACAGCTGCGATCGGCGGCGACGAAGAGCGGGCTGGCAGCAGCACCAGCGGATTCGCCCAGTTCGCGGAGAAATCGTTGCAGCCGGCCAAGTTGGTCGCCGTCAGAGCCCGCGTCCGGGTACCACATGACCAGCCCCAGATGGTGCCATCGCAGTGGATAGCGGATCGAGGTGGTCGCCGCGTCGACGTCGATCGGCTTGTTTGCTGTCAAGACTTCCCGCACCCGCAGGGCGCGCAGACTGTTCTGGTTCTCCAGCCAGCGTTCGCGTTCGTCTTCATAGACGGCGACGACCTGCTGCGACATCCAGTCGATGTACTCGAACAGCGTGGCGGTGATGGCCTCGATCACCGTGACCCTGGTCGATTCGGGCATATCTATCGCCCGCAATTCGGCGAAAATGAGCTCATTGACGGTGCGCTGACCAAGCCGGTAAGCGCGCACCAGCGCGGTGACGGGCATCCCCTGTTGCGCCAACCGGCGGGCGTACTCCAGCGCCGCGGTGGGCGCCTCGACACGCTCCACGGCGATGTCGTAACGCAGCGCGTGCAGGACGGTGTCCACGTTTCCGTTGACGCTGGCCCCGAGTAGCTCCATGAGCCCGGCATCGCCGCGCAGGTCCGGAATCTGATCCTCGAGCGTGCGAAGGACGGTCGAGGACACCTCTGCCAGCCGGTCGTGCAACCGGTCGGCGGTTTCGGCGACGTAGCGCCTCACCTCAACGTCGCTGTCGAGACGCGGTCTCGTCATCACTTAGACGGTAGACCCCGCGGTTGTCTTTCGGAGATAAGTCCGGCCTGCGGCTTTGTCGATTTGCCACTGTCTCGCGCGGCGCACGACTCCTACTGTTATCGCCACGGTGTCAGTCGCACTACCAGAAGGAGCCAGGACAATGGGGTTCACCAAGCCGTATCTACCGGATGTTGATCCGGACGCCTTC
>DASQRI010000208.1:0-7729 GCA_035642975.1 Mycobacterium sp. | reverse complement strand
AAAGATCGACGTTGCGCAGGAAGCGCGTGTTGGCAGCGCCCTCCTTCGGATCGTCTGGATTGTTCCAGCTTCCGTCCGCCGTGCGGAAATTCTCGATGCTGGGGGGGCGCGGCTGGCCCCGGTTCTGGAAGGCGACCAGCTCCCCCGCCGGGTAGGTGCTTACCAGGTTGTGGGCGTTGAGCAGCTCGCGTATGTACGCCAGCGTCAGAACTCCCGACAGGCACGGGCGACGATCCCAATTGGTCCAGACTCGGCCGCGGTAGTCGTAGATCCAGCCCACCAGATGGGTGGCGACGTTTATCACCACCGTGCCCAGTGCACCCAGGGCCTCGCCCAGAAACAGGCGAAGTCGTTTCAGGTAGCAGCAGCGCCGTGCGGGTCGGTCCGTCGGGCAGACCAGGTCAGCGTCGCGAACTGAAGGACGCCCCAGCAGGTCGTCGTCCTTGAAGTAATGCGGTTCGGGCACGTCGACGTCGATCTGGGCGGCGCGGTTGGCCTTCGAGAGGTTGCTCATTTCCAGCCACTCACGGCACTCGCTGTCCGAGCCGCCGGCCTGAACTGCCTTGTCGTATTGTTCCTCAGCCAGCTGGTATTCCTGACGCTTGAAGCGGGCCAGGCCCGCCAGCGCATGTAGTGTGCCGTCGGATTGCCGGCCGGCGAGGAGCGGCTTGAGAAAAGTCAGGGCTTTTGTGTATTTGCGCTGTGTCAGGGCTTCCCGCGCCTTCTCTTCTGACATGCGGAACTCCTTGGCTGGCAGAACCCGAGATTGAAATGTACTTGAAGTGGGCGGAAAAGCGGGGATGAAACACGCAATTCACCAGCGGGAGCCCGATTATCGTCAATTCGCTTTTTGTTTCGGTGGAAATCATAAGACGGCCACCCGGAAGTTGCTGACCAAAAGTGTTGCCCACCTGTGCCGTGTGTTCGAAATGGCCTCCTGGGAAGCGCCGGCGGTCGATAATCAACCTGTTGCTGCTCGGAGCTTTAGGCTTGGTGCATCAAGCGGTCCGCACCACGGATCAGCGGGAGAGGCGGATGGGGCCAGCAGGCGCGGTGTGTCGAGCGTGCGGCACCGAACTGCGCCCCGGCGCCCGCTTCTGCGACGCATGCGGGTCGCCCGCGCCCGAACCGGGAGAGCAGCCGGAATTCAAGCAGGTGACGGTGTTGTTCGCCGACGTGGTGAATTCCCTGACGATCGCCTCGACGGTAGGGGCGGAGCGGTTGCGCGAGATCATGGCCGACGTCTTCGGCTGCGCGGCAACGATTACCCGGCGCTACGGCGGCACCGTCGACAAGTTCACCGGCGACGGGATCATGGCTTTATTCGGGGCGCCGATCGCGTTGGAGGATCACGCTTTTAGGGCCTGCCTGGCGGCCTTGGAAATCCAGCAGCAAATGGGGCGGCTGGCCGACGACGTGCGGCGCCGCGATGGCATCGTGCTGCGGCTACGGGTCGGGCTGAACTCGGGCCGGGTTATCGCCGGCGAAATCAGTTCTGCCGCAAGGGCCTACACGGCGTTCGGCGAACAGGTCGGGTTGGCGCAGCGGATGGAATCGGTCGCCCCGCCCGGCGGGGTGATACTCAGCGAGTCCACCGCGCGGCTCGTCGAACACGCCACCGTGCTGGGCGCGCCCGAGTGGGTCCACGTCAAGGGTGCCGAGGAGCCGTTACCCGCGCGTCGGCTGCTCAGGGCGGCCGGCGAGCGCGCGGAGATCGGCCGGCGCGAACCGACCCTGGTCGGACGCACCTGGGAGGTCAACACCATCGCCGGCATCCTCGATCAGGCGATCAACGGCGCCGGATGTGTGGTCGCGGTGGTCGGGCCGCCAGGTATCGGCAAGAGCCGCATGATGCGCGAGGCTGTGACGCTCGCCACCGGCCGCGGGGTCGAGGTCGTCACCGTCGCCTGCGAATCCCACACCCGCGACGTCCCGTTCCATCTGGTGGCGCGGCTGCTGCGCAGGGCGTTCGGCGTCAGCGACCTCGACGAGCAGGCGGCCCGGGCGCGGGTGCGAGCCCGCATCCCCGACGCCAATCCTGACGACATGCTGCTGCTTGACGACCTGCTCGGAATCGGCGACCCCGACGCCGCACTGCCCGACATCACGGCCGACGCCCGTCGGCGCCGGTTGGCGGCCTTGTTGAACGCCGTCGTCCTGACCCGGGCCACACCGGCGCAGTATGTGATCGAGGATGTGCACTGGATCGACGAGGTCAGCGAGGCCATGCTCGCGGAGCTCGTCACCGTTGTGCCGCAAAGCCATTCACTCGTGCTGATCACCTACCGTCCCGAGTACCGCGGCGCGCTGTCGCGGACACCGGGTGCGCAGACGATCTCGCTGGCACCGCTGAACGCAGCGCAGAGCGCGGCGTTGACCACCGAACTCCTGGGCACCGACCCGTCGGTGCGCGCGCTGGCCGTACGGATCGCCGAGCGGGCCGCCGGGAACCCGTTCTTCGCCGAGGAGATGGTTCGCGATCTGGCCCAACGCGGTGTACTCGGCGGCGAACCCGGCGCCTACCTGTGCCGTGACGACGCCGCCGATGTCAGCGTGCCGGGCACCCTGCAGGCCACCATCGCCGCCCGCGTCGACCGTCTCGGCAGGTCAGCCAAACAATTCCTGTATGCGGCGGCGGTCGTCGGTGCTCGCTTCAGGGCTGAGCTGGTGGCTCCCTTACTGGATGACATCGACGTAGCCGGCGCGATTGCCGAGTTGCTGCAGATGGAGCTGATCGACCAGGTGATGTTCACCCCGCGCGCCGTGTATGCGTTTCGGCACCCGTTGATCCGGGCGGTGGCATACGAGTCACAGCTGAAGGCCGGGCGCGACGAGCTGCACCGGCGGTTGGCCGTTGCGATTGAACAGCATGATCCTGCGGCTGCCGACGAGAACGCCGCCCTGATCGCCGAAAACCTGGAGGCTGCCGGGGATTTTCGTGCGGCATTCGACTGGCATATGCGCGCCGGCGGCTGGTCGGCCTTCCGTGACATCCGGGCGGCCCGCACCAACTGGCAGCGGGCTCGTCAGGCCGCCGATCGACTGCCGGCCGACACCCCGTTTCGCGCGGCGATGCAGATCGCGCCCCGCAACCTGCTGTGCGGCACTCTGTGGCGAACCGGTGGGAGCATCGCGGATACCGGTTTCGACGAACTGCGAGAGCTGTGCACAGCCGCTGACGACAAAGTGTCGCTGGCGATCGGCATGACCGGGTTCATCATGGCGTTGACATTCCACAACCGCTTTCGCGAGGCGGCCCAGGTGGCGTCGGAGCAGAGCGAGCTGCTCGAATCGATCGGAGATCCGACGCTGACGGTGGCCCTGCTGTTCGCCGCGATCTACGCCAAATGCCAAGCCGGCGAGATGATCGAGGCGCTGCGACTGTCGGATCGACTCATCGATCTGGCCGACGGCGACCCCACCAAGGGCAACCTGATCTTCGGCTCACCGTTGAGCACGGCGATCGCGATGCGCGGCCACGTCAAGATGTGTTTGGGAATCCGGGGCTGGCTGGACGACGCCGCGACGTCAATCGCGATGGCGGCTCCTCTCGACGCTACGAGTTACGTTTTTGCCCTGTTGTGGAAGTACGTGGCTTCCATTCCATTCGGGGCGCTGCCGCCCGACGCGACCGCGATGCGCGAGACCGTCGAGGCGCTCCGGATCGCCGAAAGTTCCAGTGACGACTTCGTGCTCGGAATGGGCCGACTCAGCCGAGGTCTCATTCTGGTTCGTCGCGACGGTCCGCAACGCGAGGCGGGCCTCGACCTGTTCACCCAAGCCCGCGATATGGCCGCGACGGAGCGGTTCTCGCTGAGCGCGTTGACGATCGTGGACCCCGAGTTCGCCATGGAGAAGGCCCGCACCGGTGATCTCGACGGCGCGATCGAACTGGTGCGGACAGTGGTTGACGGCGCCTACGAAAGCGGTGACATGATCTGGCGCGGGAGGGCGACCGAAGTCTTGGTGCAACTGCTGGTCCAGCGCGGATCCGAGGGCGACCAACACGAAGCGCAGGCGGCTATCGACCGACTGGCCGCCGTATCCACCGATCCCGGCTTCGTGCTCCACGAACTTCCGCTGCTGCGTTCGCGGGCGCTACTCGCGCTGGCGAGAGGCGACCAAATCGGCCACCGAGACTTCGTGGACCGCCATCGCGCCTTGGCGGAAGCGGCAGGCTTCGACGCCCTGTTGGGCGTTGCCGGATCGAATACCATTGCATCCCAACATGACTCGGCAGCAGGGTAGGCCACCGATGGCTGGACTGGGCGATCGAGCTGTCGTTCTCGGAGCGAGCATGAGTGGACTGCTTGCCGCACGAGTATTGGCTGAGTTCTTCGAGACGGTGACGGTGGTCGAGCGGGATGAATTGCCGGACGACTCTGCCGTCCGACGCGGGGTCCCACAGGGCCGGCACGTTCATGTTTTGCTGGCCCGTGGCTCGCAGATCCTGGATGAGCTGTTCCCCGGTTTTCTCGATGAGCTGGTCGCCGATGGTGCGCCCGTGTGGGGTGACGGAGAGCTGTCCGAGCTTCTGTTGTCGTTCGGCGGCCACCAGATTGTCCGGTCCGGAAAGGTCACGAAAGACCCGAAGGCGCTGGCGATTCACATGCCGAGCCGGCCATTTCTGGAATGCCGTGTGCGGCGGCGCCTACGGGCGATGAGCAACGTGACGATTCTCGGCCGCCACGAGGTAGTCGAGTTGACGGCGACGCCGGATCGTCGGCGCGTCACCGGAGTGCGGGCGGTCAGCCGCGACGACGGTGCCGAACGAGAGCTGACGGCCGATGTCGTGGTGGATGCGATGGGCCGGGGGGCACACACGCCGGCTCTGCTGGACAGCCTCGGCTATGGCCGACCGGTCGAGGACCACATCGTCATGCACACGAACTACGTAAGCCAGCTGCTGCGCATTCCGGCCGGAACGCTGAAGGAAATGCTGGTCGACATCGGCCCCGCGCCGGACAGGCCGGCCGGAATGTTTC
The DNA here is from genome assembly GCA_035642975.1 of Mycobacterium sp. GTDB lineage: Bacteria > Actinomycetota > Actinomycetes > Mycobacteriales > Mycobacteriaceae > Mycobacterium. Next base: position 2,744 of record DASQRI010000208.1, on the reverse strand, counting down.
TCAGCGGCTATGAGAACAACACGTGGATGTTCACCGTCTTCGGGATGGTGGGGCACCAGCCGCCCCGCGATCTGGCCGGCATGCTGGCATTCGCTCAGGAGTACTGTCCCGCCCACCTGATCGCGGCGATGCGGGCCGCGGAACCGATCGGCGACGTGGCGCATCATCACATGCCGTCCAGCCAGTGGCGACGCTACGACAAGATGCCCCGCCTACCCGATGGCCTGCTGGTTTGCGGCGACGCCATCTGCAGCTTCAACCCCATCTACGGCCAAGGGATGACGGTGGCCGCGTTGGAGGCCGTCGCGCTGCGGGCGTGTTTACGTTCCGGCGACGCCGACCTGCCACGGCGATATTTCCGTGCCGCAGCGAAATCGATCGGTGTGGCCTGGCAGATGGTGGCGAGCTTGGACCTGTCCTACCCGGGAGTGACCGGGCGACGGTCGAGTTGGATGCGCGTTGCCAGCCGGCTGGTGGATTGGGCGCTGGCCGCCTCTGAGTCCGATCCGGTTGTCGCCGTGAGCTTCTTCAGGGTCAACAGCCTGATCGATGCTCCGATTCGCCTGCTGAATCCCGCCTTCGTCTGCCGGGCGGCGGTGGTGAACCTGCGCCGTCGCCGAGGCGGTGAAGAACGTCGGCAAGCCGAAGTGGCCGGCACGGCCGGCAGCAGTACGACGTAACCCGCAAACAGTCGCCGGGCAAGGCGCGATTGCCCGGCCGGCGGGCCTGCTACTGCCGTTTCCGCATGCCGGCGCGGGATCCTATGAGCCCTCCGACCGTTACACGATGCCGGGTTTGCGCCGCGCGGGGTTCCCCAGTCGCACCGGCGCTGTTCGCTCCGCTGAGTGATGCGGTGCGAAGCCGCTCTCGGCGAGGATATTTTAGAAGTTAAGCCTTTTGCTGTCTTGCGTTCGACAAATTCGTGCCATCGCGCGCGGTCGGTCGGACCTGAGATTACGATAAGTTGGACCATCCTGCGCATAAACCGGACCATCCTGCGCATAAACCGGACCATCCTCCGCATGGAAGGACGTGGCATGAGTTCGTCTAGCGATCTCGTTGCTACGCCATCCGACGGACGGCGCCCGCCACAGTTGCCCCGAGCCCGTGACCTCTCCTTTACTTGACCTCGAAGGCCGCGTGGTCGACCGCCGGCGGGAGCTCACCGAACTTCGCGCCGCGGTCGAAACGGCCGGACGCGCCGGCGGAGGATGCACTCTGCTCAGCGGGACCCCGGGAGTAGGCAAGTCGACGCTCATGCAGGCCTTCGGGGCCGAGATCTCCGGGCGCAACTGTGTGTTTGCCTACGGGAGATACCAGGACGGCGCACCGGCACCGTACTCGGCGCTCGGCACCGCGCTTGGCTCGATTATCCGCAGCATGGAGGCCACCGGCCCCGCTGAGCGCGACCGCTGGCGTGCCGACCTCGTCGGCGAGATGTCGGCGCTTTCCGGCATCCTCGAGGCGCTGGTGCCCGACTTGGCGCAAGTGCTGGACGCGTCCCCGCATCTGGCTGACCTCGATGCGGCGGATGCCCGCCGCCGGCTGCAACGCGCTGCCATCCGCCTGGTGTCCACCACCGCGTCCTACCGCCCGGTTGTCCTGGCGATCGATGACTTGCAGTGGGCTGACCGGGATTCATTACTGCTGCTATCCGAACTGTTGACGGTCTCGGTCCGCAACGTGCTCGTCCTCGGGGCGCATCGCGCGGGCGAGTTCGATCCGGCCTCAGCGGGCCTCGCGTCGGTCAACCTCCGGCGCATCGACCTCGCCCCGCTGTCCCGGGAGGATCTCGAGGAGCTGCTTGCGGCCGTGTGCGGCCGCGGGATCGAGCTAGGCGATGTCGCCGCCGAGTTTCATCACCGGACCCGGGGCAATCCGTTGCAGGTCCGTCAGCTGCTATACCGCGCGCAACGAGAAGGAGCCCTTACCCCCGCCGGCGCCGGGGGGCACCCGACCTGGGACCTGCGCGTCCTCGCGTCGATCCAGATCACCGCCACGGCCGCCGAGTTTCTCGGCCAGTACCTCGATCAGCTGGGCACGTTTGATCGGTCGGTGTTGAGTTCGTTGGCGTGTATCGGTGGCGAGTTCGACCTCGCCGACGCAACGGCAGCGGCCGCGCAGCCGGCTGATGTGGTGGCCCATGCGCTCTGGTCGGGTCTAGAGCTTCGCCTGCTCGAGGCCGTCGACAGCCGCGGCCAGCGGATTGCCAACGCGATCAGCCGCGAGGCGCGGTATCGCTTCAGCCACGACCGGGTGACCGAGGCGGCACGGGAGGGCATGTCCGATGATATCCGGCGCGCGACGCACCTCCGGATCGGCCGTCGGCTGGCCGAGCTGGGGGACGATCGGCTGTTCGAGGCCGCCCGCCACCTAGGCATAGGTGGCTACCAGCTGACCGACGAGGAGCGCATCCAGTTCGTCGACGTGCTGCGCCGCGCGGCACGGAAGGCTCGTGCGCAGGCATCGTTCCCACTGGCCCTCGAGCACTGCCGAGACGGTCTTGGCCTGCTCGGTGAATCGCGCTGGTCCGCTCACTTCTCGTTGACCAAGGAGCTGCAGCTTGACGCCGCGGAGGCCGCCCTGCTGGTGGGCGACGCAGGGGCGCTGCATGGGCTGCTCGACGAGGCCGAGGAGATCCTGCACGAGCCGGCCGACCGTGCCCGACTCGCCTTCCTGAGGCTCAAGGGGCGGGTAGCGCAGAATCGCCTCCAAGACGCGCTGGAAACCGGGCTGCGGGCGCT
>DASQRI010000207.1:0-4976 GCA_035642975.1 Mycobacterium sp. | reverse complement strand
CGTCCTGTCTATCGTCGCGCTTTTTGCGTTCGTCGAGATCGGCCAGCTGGTCGGCAAGCTGGTGCGTTTCCTCGTGGGACAGCTTGAACACGTTGCGCCGCGCAGGGTTTCGGCTGTCCTGGCGGTGGGGCTGGTGCTCGCGCTGACCGTCGCGATACTCAACGGTGTCGTGCTTCGGTTCGCGATGAGCACCATGAACAAGACCTTTGCAGCCGTGAACAACGAGACCGCCCCTGATACTGCGGCGCCAAAGACGCCGCTGCGATCCGGCGGTCCGCAATCGCTGGTCAGTTGGGAATCGCTGGGACATCAGGGCCGCATCTTCGTGGCTCGCGGACCTAACGTTCAACAGCTTTCGCAGTTCAACGGTGTCCCGGCGACCCAACCGATCCGCGCCTACGCCGGCCTGAACTCCGCTGGCGGTATCGACGCAACCGCCGCACTCGTCGCGCGGGAACTGCAGCGCACCGGTGGCCTCAACCGCAAGGTGATCGCCGTGGCGACCACCACCGGAACCGGGTGGATCAACGAGGCCGAAGCATCGGCGCTGGAGTACATGTACAACGGCGACAGCGCCATCGTGAGCATGCAGTATTCATTTCTTCCCAGCTGGCTCTCGTTCCTGGTGGACAAGGACAACGCCCGGCGCGCCGGTCGGGCGCTGTTCGAAGCGGTGGACAAACTGGTCCGGGGGATGCCGGAGACGCAACGACCCAAACTCGTGGTCTTCGGTGAGAGCCTGGGATCATTCGGCGGTGAGGCGCCGTTCCTGAGCCTCGACAATCTCATCGCCCGCACCGACGGCGCGCTGTTCTCGGGGCCGACGTTCAACAACACGATATGGCCCGATCTCACCGGCAACCGCGATCCCGGCTCCCCGCAATGGCTGTCCATCTACAACCACGGCGAGAACGTCCGATTCGTTGCGCGATCGGACGACCTGAATCGGCCGCCGGACCCGTGGGGTCATCCGCGGGTGGTGTACTTACAGCACGGCTCCGACCCGATCGCCTGGTGGAATCCGAAATTGCTGTTCCAGAAGCCGGACTGGCTGCGTGAGCCGCGCGGATACGACGTGTCACCGCGGATGCAGTGGATCCCGGTGGTGACCTTCCTGCAGGTGGCCGCTGACATGGCGGTTGCGGTGAATGTGCCCGACGGACATGGCCACGTCTATGTCCGGGACGTCGCCAATTCGTGGGCTGCGGTGATGCGGCCGCCCGGTTGGACGCCAGAGAAGACCGAGAAGCTTCGGCCGCTGCTGCACAGCGACGAGTAATGCCTGACACCGAGAATGGTGATGAGCCTGAACACGGCGTTGCCGGTCAGGCTCATCACCGCCTGGTGGGTCAACCGCACAGCGAAGATGAGGGGCCGGTCGCTGAGGCCGAAACCCTTGCCGCGCAAATGCGTTCCGACGAGCACCCGCTTGGTCCGCGCGGGCAGCGAATAGATCGACGCTCGCCGTTCTATCTCGGTCTGGTGGCGTCGGCAGGCGTGGCGGTGACATACGGCCTGGTACGTGCGCTGGGAGCGACGTCTTCGGTGCTGGCGTTGATCGGCCTGGCGTTGTTTTTCGCGCTGGGGCTTGAGCCTGCGGCGTCGTGGCTGGTCAACCGAAATCTGCCAAGATGGGCTGCCGTCACACTGGTCGCAGGGGTCGCGCTCACCCTTCTCGCCGCGTCCGTGGCGGCAGCGATTCCCCCGCTGGCCCAACAAGCACGCGAACTCATCGAGCAGGCACCGCACTACCTCCAACAGGCCCAAGATCACTCCTCGGTGATCGGCAGGCTCAACGAACGGTTCCACTTACAACAACGGATCATCGATACGATCAAAGGCTCTGGCGGACTGCAATTTTCAGGGCTTGTCAAAGCCGGGTCGGTGGTGTTCGGCGTCGTGGCCGACCTCGGGATCGTGGTCGTCTTGACCGTCTACTTTCTGATCGACATGCCGCGCATTCGCGCGACCATTTACCGGTTGGTGCCGGGCTCCCGACGGCCGCGGGCGATCTTGCTCGGCGATGAGATGCTCACCAAGGTGGGCGCCTATGTCCTCGGCAACATAGCGACCTCGGTCATCGCCGGCGTGGCCACCTTTGCCTGGTGCATCCTCTTGGACGTCCCATACCCATTGCTGCTCGGCGTTTTCGTCGCGATATTGGACCTCATCCCGTACGGTTCCACCGTCGCCGGGGGCGTCGTCGCCGTGGTCGCGCTGACCGTCTCCATCCCGGTCGGCATTGCCACACTCGCGTTCTACATCGTGTTCCGGTTGTTCGAGGACTACCTGCTGGTACCCAAAGTCATTGGGCGCGCAGTCAAGGTTCCCGCGGGCGTCACCGTGGTAGCCGTACTGATCGGTGGCGCGCTGCTCGGGATTGTCGGAGCGCTGGTGGCGATCCCGCTCGCCGCGGCACTGCAATTACTTACCCAGGAACTGCTTTTTCCCGCGCTCGACGAAGCCTGATCGGGCTGCCGTTGTCGGCCGGATACAACGACTCGGAGAAAACGTTCTCGCTGTAAGGGGAGCGTTCTAGGGTCGTCCCATGAAGCGCGTCTCACGTTGGCTTGGATGCGAAAGAAATAGGGAACCCTAAGCCGTCATATTCCGAGAGGATGCCCGTCACAGTTCGAGAGGGATGTCAGTGGTCTTTCGCGCAGACGAGGAGATCGGACGCGATCTTGCCGCTGTCGACTGGAAGTCAACCCCGCTCGGGCCAGTAGAGGGATGGCCGCAGAGCCTCCGTACAGCCGTGCACATCCTGCTGTCGTCACGATTTGCGATGTGGATGGCATGGGGTCCGGAGCTGACATTTTTCTGCAATGCCGCCTATCGCCGCGACACCCTGGGCCTGAAATACCCTTGGGCGCTTGGCCGTCCGGCCAGCGAGGTGTGGTCTGAGATCTGGCCCGACGTCGGTCCTCGAATCGAGCGAGTCCTGTCGACCGGGGAGGCTACCTGGGACGAGGCTCTGATGCTCATTCTGGAGCGGTCCGGCTACAGCGAGGAGTCCTACCACACGTTCTCCTACAGCCCGTTGCGCGACGACGCCTCAGCCGTGGTCGGCATGCTGTGCGTGGTCAGCGAGGACACCGAGCGGGTGATTGCCGAGCGTCGGATGGCAACGCTGCGCGACCTGGGCTCTGACCCGAGCGTGGCGCGCACCGAGCAACAGATGCTGGACTTCGCCGCCGACCAGCTCGCTGCCAATCCGTATGACCTCCCGTTCACCCTGGCCTACCTGTTCGGCGAAAACGGCGACGCGCGCCTGGCCGGGGCCAGTGGGATCGCGCCCGGGCATCCGGCGGCACCCGCGACCCTTCCGACCGGTGGCGCTTCGGTGTGGCCCGTCGCGAAAGCCTTTCGTGGTGAAACCGAACTGATCGAGCTCGACGCGCTGTCATTGGATCTGCCGAAAGGTGCGTGGCAGCAGCCGCCGGCGCAGGCGCTGGTGGTGCCGCTGCTGCAGCAGGGCAGCGCGCCGCTCGGATTTCTGGTGGCCGCGCTGAACCGGCACCGCCGCTTCGACGACGACTACCGCGGCTTCGTCGAGTTGGTGGCCGGGCACATCGCGTCGGGCCTGGGCAGCGCGCGCAGCTACCGGGCCCAACAGCAGCGCGCCGAGTCGCTGGCCGAACTCGACCGCGCCAAGACCACCTTCTTCTCGAACATCAGCCACGAGTTCCGCACTCCTTTGACGTTGATCCTCGGCCCGGTTGACGAACTGCGCGGCCGGACAACCGGCGTCGATGAGCAGGCGCGCGGAGAGCTGGAGCTCATCCATCGCAACGGCTTGCGGCTGGCGAAGCTGGTCAACACGCTGCTGGACTTCTCGCGCATTCAGGCCGGCCGAATGCGGGCTCGGTTCGCGCCCGCCGACCTGCCCTCCGTCACCGCCGAACTGGCCAGCGTCTTCCGGTCGGCGATCGAGCGGGCCGGCCTGACGTTCACCGTGGACTGCCCGCCGCTCGACGAGCCGGTCTTTCTGGACCGCGAGATGTGGGAAAAGGTGATCCTTAACCTGCTGTCCAACGCGCTGAAATTCACCTTCGACGGCTCCATCGCGATCCGGGTGAGTCGCGATGAAACCGATGCCATAGTCACCGTCACCGACACCGGGATCGGCATACCTGCTGCGGAGATGCCCCGGCTCTTCGAACGTTTCCATCGCATCGAGACGTCTCGCGCACGGTCCACGGAAGGCAGCGGAATCGGGCTGGCGCTGGTCAAAGAACTGGTCGGGCTGCATGGCGGGACAATCACCGCCGACAGCCGAGACGGCGCGGGCTCAACGTTCACGGTCCGCCTGCCCTTCGGTGCGGGCCATCTGTCGGCCGACGACCTCGCCTCGGCGCCGGGAAGCCGGGCGATCTCCGGCGTCATCGCCGACCCGTACGTGCAGGAGGCGATGCGCTGGCTGCCGTCGGACGCGCATTTCGGGCCTTCCGACATCAATACCGCGCCGGTCACCCCGGTCGAAGGTGACAGCGAGCGGGCCCGGGTGCTGATTGCCGACGATAACGCCGACATGCGCGAATACCTGCACAATCTGCTGAGAACCTCCGGCTATCAGGTCAGCGACGTCACCAACGGCCGGCAGGCGCTGGAGGCCATCCGCGCCGAGGTTCCCGACCTCGTCATCAGCGACGTCATGATGCCCGGCATGGACGGTCTGCAACTGGTCGCGGCGCTACGCGAGGATCCGCGGGTTGCTGCTGTTCCGGTCCTGCTGTTGTCCGCGCGCGCCGGTCAGGAAGCCTCCATCGAAGGTTTACGGGCTGGCGCCGACGACTACCTGGTCAAACCGTTCGCCGCTGCGGAACTGCTGGCCAGGGTGCGCGCCAACATCGAACTGGCACGGCTGCGCACTCACCAGGCCCGTTGGCGCACAGCCTTGTTGAACTCACTGCAGGAAGCGTTCTTTGTCTGCGACGAGCACGGTGCCGTCGTGGAGATCAACAGCGCTTTCACCG
>DASQRI010000206.1:0-5721 GCA_035642975.1 Mycobacterium sp. | reverse complement strand
CTTGACGATGCCGAACTCGTCGTTGAGGACCTTGGCCACCGGCCCGAGGCAGTTCGTCGTACACGACGCGTTGGAGATGATGTTCTGGCTGCCGTCGTACTTGTCGTCGTTGACGCCGAGCACGATGGTGATGTCCTCGTCGGTGGCGGGCGCGGAGATGATCACCTTCTTGGCGCCGGCGTCCAAGTGGCCCTTGGCCTTCGCGGCATTGGTGAAGATGCCGGTGGACTCGACGACGACGTCGACTCCGAGGTCGCCCCACGGCAGCGCGGCGGGACCTTCCTTGACCTCCAGCGCCTTGATCTTGGTGTTGCCGACGACGATGGTGTCTTCGCCTTCCAGGCTGACGTCGTAGGGCAGCCGACCCAGGATCGAGTCGAATTTCAGCAGATGCGCCAGCGTCGCGTTGTCGGTCAGGTCGTTGGCCGCGACCACCTCGATCTCGGTGTCGGCGCCCTCCGCCTGCTGCGCCAGCAGAGCCCGGTAGAAGTTGCGTCCGATTCGGCCGAAGCCGTTGATGCCTACCCGGACCGTCACGTGTCTCTCCTTAAATCGCTGACGAAATGCTCGTCACCAGCCTAGTAGCTGCGGGAATGCCTCGCGAATCCGGTGGTTCAGGTCACGCCCAGCCGGCGCAACGCCGACTGGGCGGCGTGGTAACCGCACAACCCGTGGATACCGGCGCCCGGCGGGGTGGATTGTGAGCACAGATACACCCCGGGCACACCGGTGAAGTAGGGGTCGACCGCCACCCGGGGCCGGAACAGCACCTGCAGTCGGCTGTTGGCGCCGCCGATGATGTCGCCGCCGACGTAGTTGTGGTTGTAAGCCTCCAGTTCGGCGGTGCTCTTGGTGGCGGTGGCGACGATGCGATCGCGGAAACCCGGTGCGCACCGCTCGATCTGCTCGATGACCACCGCGGTGGCATCGCCGGTGTAGCCGAAGGGGACGTGGGCGTAGGACCAGATCGGGTTGATGTTGCCGGCCGATCGCGACGGGTCGGCCAGATATTGTTGGCCGACAAGGGTGAACGGCCGGTGTGGCATGCGTCCCGCCGCGCGCTGCCGCTCGCTGTCGGCGATCTCGGCGAACGTGCCGCCCAGGTGGACGGTGCCGGCACGTCGGCAGTCCGGGTTGGTCCACGGGATGTCGCCGTCGATGGCGAAGTCGACCTTGAACGCCGACGAGCCCTCGCGGTAGCGCTGATAGGACCGTTTGATCCGGCTCGGCATCACATCGCCGTAAATCTGCAGCGCCGTCGCCGGGCTCAGGTCCAGCATCACGATGTCGGCGTCGGGGATATCGCCGCGCCGGCCGACAGTGACGCCGGTGGTCATCGCACCGCCATGGGTGCGCAGCGCGGCGGCCAGGGCGGCGGTGATCGACCCCGACCCGCCTTCGGCAACCGGGCTCCCGTAGCTGTGCGCACCGGCCAAAAACATCAGTCCCAGCGCCGCGGTCAACGGCCGGTCCAGGCGGGTGAACATGTGCGCGGCGGCACCGCCGTAGAGGCCGCGCGCCTGCTCGGTGCGAAACCACCGCGCTACCACCGTGGCCGGCAAGATCGCGCGCAGGCCGAAGGCGGCGAGCCGGACGGGATGATGCGGAACATGCAGTACCGGGCGCATCAAGTCCTGACCCAGTTCGTCGAAGCCGGCGGCGAGGTCGCCGACGGCGAGCCGCCACCGGCGGCCATCGGATCCCATGCCGCTCACAGTTTTCTCGATCGATCGATACAGCACCCCGGCGCTGCCATCGTCGAGTGGGTGCGCGAAGTCGACCTCGGCCCATTTCCAGGTCAGCCCATAACGGCCGAGGTCGATTTCCTTCCAGAACGGCGAACCCACTCCCAGCGGATGAGCCGCCGAACAGTGATCGTGGATTACGCCAGGGACCGTCAGCTCTCCTGACCGCGCTCCCCCGCCGATGCTGTCGGCGGCCTCCAGCACCTGCACGTCAATACCGTTGCGCGCCAGATGGATTCCAGCCGCCAGGCCGTTGGGTCCCGCTCCGACGACGACTGCAGTGGTCATACTGGGTGGGCGGGAAATTCGTCATCGGGCTCGGGCCAGGGCTGGCGGGCGAGCATGTCCTTGACGGTGACGTAGCCCTCCTCGATCAAGCCGGTCTTGGCATCGACGATGCGATACCACTGCTTCTGCGTCTGAATCGGTTGGCCTTCAAGGATGATCACCCGAAGATCGCCCTCGTCGAGCTGGCAGCGACGCTGTACCGCTTCCACCAGCTGCTCGTTGTGCAAATGGCCTTCGCCAAAATTCCAGCCGATGAGCGGCCCGGCGACGGTCTCACCCTCACGCACTTTGTAGTCCGCCTCGTTCTCCAGCGCGCGAGGCAGCAGTCCGTTGAGCGCGCGGCCATGAACGTGCATGGACCGGAAGGCTCGTCCCTTGTCGCTGATGATCTCGGCGGTCGCCGGGTCGTAGAGCTTGGCCACTTGTTTGGCAGTCAACGCCGAGCTTTTGACGATGTCGGCTTCCATCTTCTCCTCGATGCCCGCGCGGAAGCACCACACACTGGAGGCCCAGTTGCCGGCGTAGTAGCGCAGTGCGGGTAGGAACGAAATCTGTTGCGGGAAAGTGTTTCCCACAATCGGAACCACGAGAAGCGCCGCCAAGAGCAACGCCAACAGCAACGGCGAACTGAGGTCGAAGACGGTAATGCTGCCGTAATGCCCGAACAGGTAAAACAGCGAGAAGATGAAGAACACGTTCCACTCCAAGGGAACGCCCATGGGGAGGTTGGAAATGATATTGAGGTGGAAGGCCACCATGAACGCGATCAGCCACCACCGCCACGGTTGATTGTCGGCGACGAAGACCAGAACCGCCGGCACGATGAATTCCGCTGTGGTGCCGCCGCCGTGGGCCATCAGCTTCGGTATCCAGGACGGCCGTAAGTCGTTGACCGGGTCGCGGTAGAGCCTGCGCTTCAACCAGTTGAATGGTCTGCCGCGCAGCAATGCGTTGTTGCTCGTCATTGCCGCGACCACGTAGGGGAAATGGTGGTTGAGCTTTGATGTCGCCGCGCCCCACCACAGCCCGAGCATGATGATCTTGAAGGCTGCGATCTCATTGGTGAACGAGAAGAAAAACACCAGCATCGTCAGCCAGTAGTGTTCGCCGCGGGCGGCCAGGAAGATGGTTTTGTCGCGCAGACCCAGCAGGGCCAGTGCAACGATCGTCGGCACCACCCGGATCGGATTGATCAAACCGACATCGCCGCTCGCGGTAACGCTCCCATCTTGGCCGGGCGCCAACAGCGCCCAGACACCGGAGGCCAGCACTACGGCGTAGAGGCCGACGTCGACGATGGTACGGGTGTCGCCCTTGGTGAGGGGCACCTCGCGGGGCCACGGTGGGAGCCGAATAGTCCTGGGCCGCAACCAATACAAGACCCCGCCGATCGGTGGCCAGAACCGCGCGGTGAGCGGGCCGGACCCACAGCCCAATCCCAGGACCTCGAACAACAGGGTGAAGATGACCAGCTTTTGGTACACGATCGGCTGCGTCCACCACACCGCGATGTGGCCCAGCCCGCCCAGACCAGGCGTCAGCGAGATCACTGCCGCGGCACCTGCGAGGTAGGCGGCCATCTTGAACACGTACAGCAGATAAATCGCCGACGGGGTGCCGAAGCCGTGCTCCACCCAGTGCCGGGTCACGATTTGTAGCCTGGATGCGGCCGGCAGCGTGTGCCAGGTGTCGGGGTCGACGTCTGGAAGGTCGGGGGTGATGAATCCCATGACGGCCTCGTTTCAGTTCTGCCACCGTTGGCGAAAACAATCTATCGGCATCATTCGCGTCCCGGTGTTCATCGGCCAAAACCGCGTGCTGAAAAGCACCCGTTCGCAACGGCATCGATTTGTCTGATGCTCCTGCTTACGGCATGCGAGCAAAACTCCGCGCTGGGATACCACGCATCGGGATACAACGAGCCACGCGGCTACGACGGCGCAACGTTGAAGCTGTTTTTCTCGCTGGACGGCGGCACGTGCGTGAACAGGTTCACCTACGACTCCAAGCTGGCGCCTTCGCCGGAGGTGTCCAGTTCGTTAGTGCCTTCGGACAACACGGAGCCTGCCAAATACCAGCTCGCCAAGTTCGTCGTCACCGACATCCTGCACCCCGCTGAGGGCAAGCACTGCGCGTCAGCATCGGTTGATCTGGGAGAATCCCAGGTGATCGGCGGCTCCCCTGAACCGCCGGCGACCAGTCAACTCGTCTGCCTGGCACCCAAATAGCGCCGGAGTCTAGGCGTCTTCCAATAGGTCTGGGGTCACTGCCGATTCGGTGTCCGGAATTCCGTCGACCTTCGCCTTGCGGTCGGCCATCGACAGCAGTCGCCGAATACGGCCGGCCACAGCATCTTTCGTCATAGGCGGGTCGGCCAGTCGGCCAAGCTCCTCCAGTGAGGCCTGCCGGTGCTCGACACGCAATTTGCCTGCCGCGGCCAGATGGTTGGGCACACCCTCACCGAGGATCTCCAGTGCCCGCTCGACGCGGGCGGCCGCCGCTACGGCCGCGCGAGCTGAGCGCCGCAGATTGGCGTCGTCGAAGTTCGCCAGCCGGTTGGCGGTTGCCCGGACCTCGCGGCGCATCCGCCGTTCCTCCCAGACCAGCCGGGTGTCCTGGGCGCCCATTCGGGTGAGCAACGCGCCGATCGCCTCACCGTCACGCACCACCACCCGGTCCGCACCGCGCACCTCACGGGCTTTGGCACTGATGCCGAGCCGTCGCGCCGCACCCACCAAAGCCAGCGCCGCCTCCGGGCCGGGACAGCTGACTTCCAGCGCCGACGAACGACCCGGCTCGGTCAGCGACCCGTGAGCCAAGAAGGCTCCGCGCCAAGCGGCTTCGGCGTCGCCGACGCTGCCGCCGACGACCTGAGCGGGCAACCCCCGCACCGGACGTCCGCGCAGATCGAGCAGACCGGTCTGGCGGGCCAGCGCTTCGCCGTCGTTGGCGACTCGCAACACGTAGCGCGTCGTCTTGCGGATTCCGCTGGCGGACAACACATGCACGACCGCGCTGTACCCGTACAGGTCGAAGATGTCCTTGCGCAGCCGTCGCGCGATGCTGCCCAAATCCACCTCGGCTTCGACGACCACGCGACCGCCCACGATGTGGAGCCCGCCGGCGAATCGCAGCAGCGAGGTCACTTCGGCGCGCCTTGCACTCACCGAGCTCACCACCAGGCGGCTCAACTCGTCTTTGACTTCGGCCGTCATCGCCACGCGTCGTCACCCCTCGGTCCGTTACGACCCGGTCCATCTGCGCCGGTTTGCTGACGTTCTTCTTCTCGCGGCATCGCGTCAGTGGTGGTCGCCGACGGTGGCGGCCGACCGGTGTCGCGCACGCCCACCCCATCCAGCGCCGCGGCTAGCTTGCCCGGGTCATGTAAAGGTGTACCAGGCCTGGCCACGTCTGCGAACTGAACCTGCGCATGAAGCTGAGTTGCCGTACGTCGCAGCTGCTCACGTTCGCGCTCGCTCGGCACCCGCTCGGCGTCGATGATCACGTCGTGGACGGTGAAGTCCGGCGCGTGCTGCGCGAGCACATGGAGATGGCGTTCCGCCGAGAAGCCGGCCGTCTCCCCGGGCTCCGCCACCAGGTTGAGCACCAGCGCTCTGCGGGCGGTCGTCGCTTGCAGCGCCGCGGCCAGCCCGGGGACCAGGACGTGCGGGATCACGCTGGTGAACCA
>DASQRI010000205.1:0-6885 GCA_035642975.1 Mycobacterium sp. | reverse complement strand
GGGATTGCGGCGGCAACCGCCATAGCTCTCGCGCCGTTCTCGGTGGTAGCCACCGCACCCGATGTGGCACAGGCGGCTCCATGTGCCGGCGTTTTTGCAAACCCCACATCCTGCCAGAACTGTCTGCTTTACGTGGAGGCGTATCACACTTCGAACGTGTGCGACAAAGCCGCGCCGTCGCGCCCAGCCCAGGCGCCCCCGAGCGTGATGCCGGTGCAGACTCCGGAGGCTCCGCCGGAGCCCGCTCCGCCTGAGCCCGCGCCGGCGAGCGTGATGCCGGTGCAGACTCCGGAGGCTCCGCCGGAGCCCGCTCCGCCGGAGCCCGCGCCGGCGAGCGTGGCGCCGCTGCAGACCCTACAGGTCGTTCCGCCAAGTCCCCCGTCCCCGAACACGATTCCGGTGGCCACTCACGAGCCCACCCAACCCACCCAACCCTGGTGGCCCGTGGCGCTGGGCTACGGGGTGTTGGCGATAGCCGTGGTCCTTGCCGCCTACGGATTGCGGATCTGACCCGCTAGCTCCTAGCGGTCGGCACGGTGAACACCTTGGCGATGAACTGGTCGTGCAGAACCCGTACGGACTGGACCGCCAAGTTCTATAAACGGGGTCCTGCGCCAGCATCATGCATGCGCAGTCTGTGCCATCGCAGTGATCTCCGCGTGGCTCGGGCACGCCGATGCAGCGTTGACTATGCGGACCTATGTGCACGCACAGGACGGCGCCCTGAATGTGGCTGCGGACACTTTGCAGAAGGTTGTGACAACGTCGTGACACCGGGACGCCTTCGAACACCCTTGCGCCGCCCAGCCATAAGACTCTGCGCAGTTAGATGGGGCTATTGCGTGGAGCCTCCTGTCAGGATTGAACTGACGACCGCTCGCTTACAAGGCGAGTGCTCTACCACTGAGCTAAGGAGGCCGGTTTTAACCGGTGTCAGCCTAACGGGGCGACGGTGCGGGCCGGAATGGGCCGTTGAGGAGCCGCGAAATTGGGCAGCGGCTCACTCGTCGTCGTGACCCGAGCGCTCGTGGTCGATCACCCGCTGGGAACGCACCGTCCGGGGTGAAGAGCGGCGTGACGGGCGGCGGCCCGGCAGCGGTATCCGCTCGGCGATGCTGCTGAGTGGGTTGACCACCAGGGTCAGCGACATGACGGCATCCTGCAGTGTGGCGATGGCCGGCTCCAGCGCCTCCATCCCGGGCGCCAGCCGGCTCAAGGTCTCGGCGACGGCAGCCAGCTGCTCGAGCGGCCCGTTGCGGGCGGTCAGCTTGTCGACCAGACCGCCTTCGGCCAGCAGCCGATCGGCCAGTCCGTCCTCGGCGAGCAGCCGCTCGATCAGCCCGTCGTCGGCGACCAGCTGATCCGCCAGCCCGCCCGGCTTCAGGGCGCGTTCAAGCCCACCGCCCTCGGCGGTCAGCCGGTCGAGCAGACCACCTTGCTGCGTCAGCATGTCGACCACCCCGCCCGGACGCAGCAGCCGGTCGATCGGCCCGTCGGTGGCAAGGGCGCGTCCCATCGGGGCGTCGTCATCCAGCAACCGCGCCAGCCGGTTGGCACGGGTGATCGCGTCGTCGATGCCCAACATGTGCACGACCGCATTGGACCGACCCGTCGTGGCCGTCTCGCCCAGGGATCGGTGCGCCAGGCCGAGCGCCGACGTTGCAACGCCGAGGCCCGCGTCGGCGGCGGCAAGGCCGATTCGCACGGGCGCAGTAGCGATGGCGGCCAGGCTCTTGCCGAGGTTCATTCCCCGAGTCTATTCAGGGCGGGCTAGAACGTGGTCGTTGTAGGCGATCCGGCTGGCAACGAACTCTCAGCCCCAGCACAGGCGCCTTGGAGGATTCCCTTAGCTAGATAGGAGGGAATGTCCCCATGGCATCGGCTATCGCAAAAGAAGAAGCGGCTCCGGAGGCACGGGTCCTCGTCGTCGACGACGAAACCAACATCGTCGAGCTGCTGTCGGTGAGTCTCAAATTCCAGGGCTTCGAGGTACACACCGCCACTAACGGAGCGGCGGCGCTGGATTTGGCCCGCGAAGTCAAGCCGGACGCGGTGATCCTCGATGTGGTGATGCCCGGCATAGACGGCTTTGGGGTGCTGCGCCGGTTGCGCGCCGACGGTATCGACGCGCCCGCGCTGTTTCTCACCGCCCGTGATTCGCTGCAGGACAAGATCGCCGGACTGACGCTCGGTGGCGACGACTACGTCACCAAACCGTTCAGCCTGGAAGAGGTCGTTGCTCGGTTGCGAGTCATCCTGCGCCGCACCGGCAAAGGCGTTACCGAGAACCGCAATGCCCGGCTCACGTTCGCCGACATCGAACTCGACGAGGACACCCACGAGGTGTGGAAAGCCGGCGAGCCAGTCTCGTTGTCGCCCACGGAGTTCACCCTGTTGCGGTACTTCGTGATCAACGCAGGCACCGTGTTGAGCAAACCAAAAATCCTGGACCATGTGTGGCGCTACGACTTCGGCGGCGACGTCAACGTCGTCGAGTCCTATGTGTCATATCTACGTCGCAAGATCGACACCGGCGAGAAGCGGCTGTTGCATACCCTGCGTGGAGTCGGCTATGTGCTGCGGGAGCCGCGATAACGGCATGCCGAGACCACATCGGATTGCACTGCCGCTACGGATCGGACTGGTCGCCGCCACCTTGCTCCTGGCCGCGTGCGGGCTGACCGCCTCCGGCATCGCAGTGACGTCGATCCTGCGACACAGCCTGATCAAGCGCGTCGACCAGAACTTGGAGGACGCGTCGCATGGCTGGGCGCAGGCACCGCTGGTGACGTCCTCGGTGCGCCGGGGGCCGACCGTCGACCGCCCGCCGTCGAACTTCTACGTGCGCAGCGTCGCGCCCGATGGGCACGCCAGGACGGTCGTCAATGACAGCAACGCAGACCCCGCGTTGCCGGACAGCAACGACGTCGGCCCCACACCGACCACGGTTGGATCGGTCGGCAAATCGGGGGTGCAGTGGCGGGCGGTGTCGGTGCGCGCACCGTCAGGTCGATTGGTCACCGTTGCCTACGACCTGTCCCAGATTCAGCACATCGTGGGCGCTTTGGTCTGGCTGCAATTCGGCATCGGTGTAGCGGTGCTGCTAATCCTCGGCCTGGCCGGGTTTTGGGTGGTGCATCAAAGCCTGCGACCGCTGGTGGAGGTTGAAAAGACCGCCGCGGCGATCGCCGGTGGCCAGCTGGATCGCCGTGTCCCCGAACGTGATCCGCGAACCGAAGTGGGTCGGCTTTCGTTGGCGCTCAATGGAATGCTCGCCCAGATTCAGCAGGCGGTGGCGTCCTCTGAAGCCTCGGCGGAGAAGGCCCGCATCTTGGAAGATCGGATGCGCCGGTTCATCACCGATGCCAGCCATGAACTGCGAACCCCGCTGACCACCATGCGCGGCTTCGCGGAGTTGTATCGACAGGGCGCCGCCCGCGACATGGAGATGGTGATGTCGCGCATCGAGAGCGAATCGCGGCGGATGGGCCTGCTCGTCGATGATCTGCTGCTGCTGGCCCGGCTCGACGCGCAGCGGCCGATCGAGCGCAATCGGGTGGACCTGCTGGCGCTGGCCACTGATGCCGTGCACGACGCACAGGCCATCGCTCCGGGTCGCAAGATCAGCATGGATGTGGTGGACGGTCCGGGCACCCCGGAGGTGCTCGGCGACGAGCACCGGCTGCGTCAGGTGCTTGGCAACCTGGTGAACAACGCCCTGCAACACACTCCGGAGACCGCTGACATCACCGTGCGAGTCGGCACCGACACCGAGGACGCGACCCTGGAGGTCATTGACGAAGGTCCCGGTATGAGCCAGCAGGACGCGCTGCGCATCTTCGAGCGGTTCTATCGGACCGACTCGTCCCGGGCCAAGAGCAGTGGCGGTAGCGGGCTGGGACTGTCGATCGTTGACTCGCTGGTCCAGGCCCACGGTGGAAACGTCACCGTGACCACGGCGCCGGGCCAAGGTTGCCGCTTCTACGTCACCCTGCCGCGCATCGCCGACTTGCCTGCCCGATTGACGGAGGCCGGCCCAGAGCGTTGGGCCCGCAGAACCCGGCCATCAAGCCGAACGGCTACCCGGAGATAAAGTTATTCGACGTCAAGCGACGTCCGTGCCTGCATGACTAGATCAGACAGGGGCCGAATCGATGACGACTCAGAATGAAAATGACGGTTGGGCGAAATCGGCCCACATCTCCTTCCCCGAACAGTTCAACGCAACGCACGGCTAGGTCAATTCGGCGAGGGCCGCCTTGATCTTGGTCTGCGCTTCGTCGAGGGACTCCGGCGACGGATTCTGGTCAACGTTGGCGAAACCGAAATCGCTCAGGCTGCGAGTCGGGAAGACGTGGACGTGTAGGTGGGGAACCTCGAGCCCGGCGATGATCACGCCGGCACGGTCGGCGTCGAACGCCCGGCAGACAGCCTTTCCGACCAGCTGGGCGACCGACATAACGCGGCCGAACTGCGCTTTGTCGATGTCCTGCCATTGGTCGATCTCGGCTCGCGGCACCACCAGCGTGTGCCCCTGCGTCATCGGCTGGATGGTCAGGAAAGCAACGACCTCGTCGTCCTCATACACAAATCGGCCCGGCAGTTCCCCGTTGATGATCTTCGTGAAGACGGTGCTCATAGGCTCCAGCTTATGAGTCGCGCCTTCTGAAGCCGGTTTGGGTCGTTGCGGCTCGATCGCCGGTCAACGCGTCGCGCGAGGACTATCGTCGAACGTTAGCTGGTGCGAGCGCCGACGGGTTGACGACTGACACTGTGCGGTCAACCCGCGCTGATATGCAGGAGGTGACATGTTAACTGTCACAACATTTCTCAGTAGTCCCGAGGCGGTGGGCGTCTGGAGCGTCGTTCCGGACCGATCATCCATCCGGTTCGAGAACAAGACGATGTGGGGCGCGATGAAGGTCCGCGGCACTTTCACCGAATTCAGCGGTGGCGGACAGATTCAGGACGCCCGAACGGTGGCCGGCCGAATCGACATCAAGGCTGCCTCGGTGAACACCGGGCTGGGCAAGCGCGATGAGGACCTGCGGTCGCCGAGCTTCTTCGATGTCGAGAAGTACCCGGACATCACCGTCGTGATCACCGGCGGTGAGCCCACCGGTGCAGACACCGTCCGGCTGCATGCCGAGCTCACCGCCAAGGGCATCACCGCGCCGCTGCTGCTCGAGGCCGATGTCGAGGTGCTCGACGATGGCGGCGTGCGGCTGACAACAGAGACTACGATCGCGCGCAAGCAGTTCGCGGTGGAAGGCAACATGTTCGGGATGGTGGGTGCCAAGACGGCGCTGAAGGCCAGCCTGGTCTTCGGTCACCAGAGCGCTTAGGCCGCTCCGCCGTCGATCAACGCGGAAAGCTCCGACACCGACCACGGCGGTGAGTCGTGATGGTCCCGGTAACCGATCAGGGCAGGCGTGGGCCGTGGAAATTTTCCGACGAAACCCCCAGCGGCAACAAAGATTTCGCCGGTCAGCTGGGCAGCGAGGTTGCTGGCCAGATAGACATAGATGGGGGCGGCGTACTGCGGTGACGCGACGTCCAGCGCGCCCCGCATCGAGACTTCGTCGAGCAATCCCCGCCGATGCAGGTCGGTGATCTGCGCGACGTAGTCCGCCCCGGTGGACAACCGCGTCCTGGCGCCGGGGCACACCACGTTGGCCCGCACACCGTGCTCCTTCAGTTCGGCAGCGATTGCCAGCGTCAGGCTGTTGACCGCGCCCTTGCCGGCCGGATATCCGGTGCCGCCGTAGTCACCGAGAAACGCGAACGAGCTGGTGTTGACGATGCTGCCGCCGCGCTGCGCGACCATCTTGGGTGCCGCTGCGCGACACGTCGCGAACACCGTGCCGAGGTGCGCATCGAGCAGTTCCTCGAACTGCGCCGCATCGATGTCCAGGATGGACGAACCCGGCGGTTCGGCGATGCCGGCGCAATTCACCAGGATGTCGATGCCGCCGTAGTCGTCAATGCATCTGTCCACCAAGGATTCTGCGGCCTGCTGGCCGGACGGTGACCCAGGATGAGCCACCGCGCGCCCACCGGCGGCGGTGATCCCGTCCGCAGTGGCCTGGGCAGCCCCGGCGTCCCGCCCGTTGACGACCACACCGGCGCCTTGCTGCGCCAACAACGCCGCGACGGCTGCGCCGATACCCCTCGACCCACCGACCACGACGGCGCCGCGGTCGGCGAGCAGCGGGCTCACTCCTCGGTGCCGAAGGTCATCGCTTCGAGGTTCCAGTAGCCACGCATATTCGCGATGAGCCCGGCGTCGTTCACCCGGTAGGTGAACACGCCGCGCACGCTGCTGGTGATTCCGTTGTCAAACTTGCTGCGCAGCACGAGAATATGCGCGATCTCGTTGGGGTCACTGGACGGAAACGTTTCCTCGCAGGTGATCCTCAACTGGTTGGCGGCGATGTTGGTGTCGTAGAACTCCGCGACGCCGTCCTTACCCCGCACACCGGTGCCGTCGGGGTTGGTGACGGACTTGCCGATCGGGTCCTCGACGACGACATCGTCGGCCATCAGCGCCAACCAGCCCTCCCGGTCATGGGCCTGGACGCAGCGCCAAGACGACTGTGAGGCGGCCAGCGCGGGTGACTGTTGCACGGTTTCCTGGGACATGGCGGTTACCGGTCGGCGTCGGTGTAGCGGATGACGCCGCGAATGTTCTTGCCGTCCAACATGTCCTTGTAGCCGTCGTTGATCTGCTCCAGCTTGTACTGGCGGGTGATCATGTCGTCGAGGTTGAGCTTGCCGACTTTGTACATCGCCAACAGCTGCGGGATGTCGTACTGCGGGTTGCCGCCGCCGAAGATGGTGCCCTGCAGGTTCTTTTGCATCAAGGTCAGCATCGCCAGGTTCAGG